>CAZJME010000140.1:0-1566 GCA_964547235.1 uncultured Candidatus Saccharibacteria bacterium | reverse complement strand
GTTGCGGAGCAGTACCCTGACCCTTGGTTACAACGGGTGCATTAAGATCGTTGAAGTTTTTAAGTTCTTGTCTGGTTGCGGTATCGGGGTTGTAGGTGTCGTAGTACAGCTCTATGAGCTCTTGGGTATCGAGTGGTAACCCTTGGATATTGCATTGTGACAACCCTGCTAGAACAGCTTGGACGCGATTGCGCAGTTCGTCCTTGGCTTTTACGAGATCAGCCTCATTAATTGTTACCTGCTCTTGTGGCTTGTTACCAAACAATGAACCGAGGCCTGTCAGGAACTTCTTACTATCTTCTAGCGCCTTTTGCGCGTCGGCAACAGGAAAATACGGGATAACCAGGTAGAAGCGCTTATCCATGATGTTGGTCTGTTGGCTCAATTGTTGCATGTAGACAACATAATCTTCCATAAGTAGAGCTAGCAGCATATTATCGTGTTCGCTACGGATTTTCATCAACTTCTCAATATATGGCCCAAGGTCTACTTTTTGTGAATGAACCACAATCTGCACGGGGAAGTAAAGTGAGTTTAAAAAACCTTGATAACTAAACTCGACAGCTTCGCGTTCCTGTGGGCTCATCAGATCGAAGTTTATAGATTTAACCATAATGACAGATCGGAACGAACCATCATTCATGATAACGATGCCGTCACGAATTTCGGCAATTTGAAGGGCATTTTGGGTACTATTAGGGTTAGCCTTTGGGGCGATCGTGGGTTGGCTTACCGTTGGTGTTGCCGGCGAACTGACCGGGGGTTGTTGCGGAGCATAGGAGGTTGGCGGTGGTGCTCCTGGCGGCGCATAGGGTTGCTGAAAGTTTTGTGGGTATGGGTTGTCGCCAACAGGAACATTTTGCTGAGGCTGATTGTACGACGGATCCATACGTTTCTAATTACCCACCCTATCCACTTGGCTTATTGTGCTGTTAATGAAGTGGGATAATCACTTCATTGTCTGGCGGCTCAGGAGGTTGTTCGGGGTGATTTTTTTGCGCCTCACGAGCCAAGCTATCGACCTTACGATTGTTGTCGATTGCTAAGTTAAGTATATCAGCAGGCGGTGCGCCTGTCACCGCTGTCGGCGTGCTTTTTGAAGGGTCAAATGGTTCAACACGACGATGATTACGAAAACTTTCGTGTTCGTGTGCTTTATTTTTGTGAACTTTCTCTAGTAGGGCTTGTGATTGTTCGTCGCTGACATCATCTTTTTTATGAAAATCCTTGGGCAAATAGGCTCCATCTTGCTTAGCGGTTATTTGAGCGCCAAATTGACTACCTCTAGGAGTTATCGATGGCTGTTCCATAAACCAGAAATTAGCTGCCGAGCTATTTGTACTCGCATCGTTTGCAGCCTGCTGCATACGAGAGACCGCGGTCTGCTGGTGTTCGGCCGTTGCAGCTGCAATCTGTTGGTCAAGCTGCGTAGCAAGTTGATTCTCGAAGATGTCGTCATTAGCAGTGACATCGGTAGAAACTACTTGCTGAGGCATGGACGATAAAGCGACTAGACGATCCGTGCTATTGCCGACAGAGCCATAAGCTGGTTGGGCGAACATGTTA
>CAZJME010000139.1:0-1586 GCA_964547235.1 uncultured Candidatus Saccharibacteria bacterium | reverse complement strand
ATCTGAACGTGGAGGCCCTTTTGGTTTATCTCGACCTGTGCTTCTAGGAGCAATTGCTGCAATACTGCAGTGATAACTGCTTGTTCAAGAACTGGCCGTTGGTTACTACCCACTATTTCCAATTTATTAGCGATGTCCGTCAATGATTGCATACCATCATGGAGCATGAGAGAGATCTTAGAATTTTTGATTAAACGGATTCCTTCTCGTAGCAAATCTAGGCTCTCCTTGAGCCGACCGGAAAGTTCCGTTATAAGGCCTTGCCTGCTTCTGGATAGGTCGACGAGGGCAGATTGAGCAGCGGAGGCAAGTCGAGAAGCGCGCTTGCCTAAACGGAAAACCTGAAGGGAATATGCATAAGCCACCACAGACGATATAGCGATGAAAAGCTCTACTAGCAAATAGCGCACAGTTAGCGGATGAGCTAGCCGGCTTTGAACGATATTGGTCATGCCGACCAAAATTAACAGAACCGATACGGGATAGATAAAGTATCTCTTGCTCATTGTGCTGAGAACCGTGACGGATGATTGACTCGATGCGGCATACAGCTCAACGCTCTGGTTTGCCCCCGAACTCTCAAGCGCTTTATTAATTACCGAGGCCAAACTTTGAATTGCAGGATTAAGCCGTGCCACCGAGTTGGCTTCTTGCGGATCGGGCTGGAGTGTCTCGATCAACGTCCTAGCAACGGCCAAAGGTGTGTTGAGATTATGTACGACTACATGCAAAAAATTATCACGGTCTTTCAGGATGCCGCGCAGTTTACTGCTTTGATCGGCAACTTGCGCTGCTTTGTGGCGTTCATATAGTCCTAACAAAAGCAGTAGTATGGCTATAAACAACAAGAACAGAAGAAGAACATAAGGGATTGATCTCTGCACAGCCGGCGATAATTTTTCAAATCGACGTGCTATAGCATCGACAGACCGAACCACGAAATTATTCGTTCTGTTTGTATTCTCTTGAGTAGCATCGCCCGTGTTTGAGCTGTCGGCACCACCATAGCCAAGCGACTGGTCTTGCCCGCCTCCCTCTCCGCGAGCATTGGCGCCACTACCTTCTTGGGTATCGGAATGAGTGTTGTTTACGCACTCATTACCGTAAGCACAGCCACCGTACACATCATCGTTATAGGCCGCACTTACTGTCGGTGTCAAAACAATAAGACAAAGTAAACAAAATGAACAGATAACTAGCAGTGCTTTGGACAAGATTTGCTGGGTTATATGTTTCATATTTGCACGATTGACTTAAATTGGCTATGCTTACACTATAAACTAATATCCTTGGAGGTAAAAACAATGTTTGGTCTAGGTGTCCCCGAGCTGTTGATTATTTTACTAATCTTACTCTTGTTGTTTGGTGCTAGTCGCCTGCCGGCACTATCGCGCTCAATTGGCGAATCGGCACGTGAGTTACGGAAAGGCTTGAACGGCGAGCCTTCCGAAAAGAAAGACAACGACAAAACAAATAGCTAGTTCGCGGTCTCTTTTTAGTGGTGCACAACACTACTAGCGGAGCCTTATTAAGCTGTATAAGTTCAAACACATCCTGGACTCCTAAAGACGAGCGTTAGCTCGTCA
>CAZJME010000138.1:0-1641 GCA_964547235.1 uncultured Candidatus Saccharibacteria bacterium | reverse complement strand
GTTATTCCCGCTTTGCGATCCATTAGCTATAGCGATAACCGTAAAGCTTGTCCCGTATGAATATGTGTCTATCAGCCGTATCACACCAGATTGAGTATTATTAGTACTACCAACGCCTGCTCCACCCGGCCCATAAACATCCACGCGCGCACCATTTGTGACTACTTGAATACCTTCACAAAGGTTAGCAATTACTAGTGACGGTAAAGACATCACATTAATTCTGAGTACTAACAGTCGTGTGGCAAGTCCGCACTTGGTCCTAAATTGAAACTCGTTATCCAAGGTTACCTTAGGAGCCCCTGGCGGCTGAACACAGGCAAGTGTATCATTGTTAAAGCGGTTGTATTGGAAGGAGCTTACTGCAATAGTGATATCGGTTGTCGAAGTCATACCGGTGGTGTCAACTTTAAAGCTGACACGATCCCAGTTAAAAGGATACGTGTTGTTGACAGTGTTTCCTTCTAGTGTTCGTGCGATATTGTAAAGCGTATTGCCTGAATCGGGTGGATTAATCTGGTTAATCTGCTTAAGCGGTGTGGGTGCCGTCAGATATGATGCAGCTGTGCCGTACGACCCAGTCCTGTAGTTCCCACCATCTAAGACTACTCGGGTATATTTAATTCCCGTTCCTCTGTTTGGGTAACACTTTCGAATTGCCATGTTGTAGTCCACATCAACACTTGTTTGGCCGGGCGCAATAGTTATTTCCGGCAGCCCCGTTGGCTGCCCCCCCGGCGAAAGCCAAAAGTCTTGTCCGACGTCATGACCCGAACAGCCATTGGCGTTAACTGGCGCATCAACAACGTACTGCGGTATCATCCCATCTGGTGGCCCGCCTGTGACTGTACCAGCAAAGACTTCTTTAGTATTAACAAGCGTCAGCGCGAGAAGACAAAATACAACCCAGGCGAAGAAGGTAAAGGGTTTGTGCGCTCGCAGCGACAACAAGTACAAACTTAAAGTTTTCATCGAGGCAATGCCCCCCGCTCTGTTGGGATACCTTGCTGGTAACGCTGGTTCACTGCTTCAAGAAGCACCACTTGTTGCTCAATACGATCAATTGGTAACACAAGAGGACCGAGATCTTTACTAAAGCCCTTTTTGGCATTATAGGTTCTGGCTAATTTATCATAGTTGGTCCGCGCTTCTTTGGCATTACCGGAGTTAATATAAAAAATCGTAATTGGATACATGCAGTTCGGATCACGGTCATAGTGCTTCATGGTAACTATCCTATCTACTACAGTTTTCAACTTTGCCATGGCTTGCGGGTTCAGTACAGCTCCGGCTTCTTTATAGATCGGACTCGTTGTAGCTCCACGGCACAAATCGGTATCTGCAAACTTAGTTGTGCTTTTATACATGGCAACCCCGATTACCAAGACTATCAGTATAGGAAACATCGCAAAAGTGATCTTGACGAACTTAGCCTGTTGTCGGTAGCGTTTTTTGGCAGAAGTTAAAACATTGCGAACCGTTTCAAAACGCTTTTTGGGCACCGGTCGTGAGTAAGTAACGGCCTCTGGTTTCTTGTTCCCTTCCATTTGGCTATGATTATACTTATGCTTTCAGAAAATAACAACAACTTAAACCACTCACGGATTCATTTACCTTATCCCTCGTTGATATTAACGCTAT
>CAZJME010000137.1:0-1661 GCA_964547235.1 uncultured Candidatus Saccharibacteria bacterium | reverse complement strand
CTCAGAAAAAAATTAGTCAGCACCAGCTTGGTTGATGCGTTGTGTGTCAAAGCCTCGCGAGCAGCAAGCGTATTTTTGAGGGTTCGGTGCCAAAGACGGAGATGCTGTGCAGAGCCTTTTTGACTGGCTGTGCGAAGTGCAGCCGTTGCGATTCGTTCAAATGCTTCGAGAAGAACCAAAAGGTCGGTTTTTTGTTTGCTTAAACTGTCTACCTGAATTAGGCGTTCAAAACGATTGGCAGCAAGAAGTTGTTTGGCATGCTCAATGGCGGTGATCAGCGGGTGACCGTTCTCTTCTGTGAGCAAAGCGTGCAGTAAACCTATATTTCCTCCACTCATGAGCAAGGCTTTCGTAAGAGCCGATTCGCTAAAGCCAAACAGCTGGAAATGGGCTTGCAATTGTCGCTCGGACGGTGCTGTAACATGAAGCCGCTGACAGCGGGAGCGGACCGTTGGCAGTAATGCAGACTCTTCAGCAACGGTCAAAATAAGCACCGTGTCTTTTGGGGGCTCCTCTAAAATCTTCAATAAGGCGTTTTGTGCTTGGGTAGTCAGACAGTCAGCTTGCTCGATGATGACCAATCGTGCGATTTGGCTGCTACCGGGGACACGAAGCTGCAGAAATTGTTTGAGTTCACGAACCGATTCTATGGAAATACTGTTTTCTATGGGTACGATGTGACGCACATAAGGGTGCCTCAATGGCTCAGCGGTTTTTAGCAACAGACTCGCGAGGTATTGGGCGGTATAACCCTTGCCCGCACCAGTCGGGCCCGTAAGCAGTATAGCGTGCGCTGGATGGGCTTGCTGCCGCAATAATGCTTGTTTGGTCCGCTCGTGAAAAACTGCACCATTCATGATAAGAGCGATTCGAATTCCTGAGGTATCGGACTGCTGAACGTCTTGCGCTCTCGGCTCGGCAGTGTGATTTCTAAGCTTTGAGCATGCAAAAAAACTCTGTTAGCCGATTCAGCACCATATAATTCATCACCTACAATCGGATGGCGCAAATAGCTCATATGTACTCGTAGTTGATGCGTCCGCCCGGTGTGCGGCTTAAGCTCCACCATGCTGTAGCGGTCGTTGTGGCTTAATGTTTTGTATGTAGTTTGAGCTGTTTTGCCATTTGGACCGACGCGGAACGTCTGTGGATGTTTTGGGTTACGTTCAATTGGCATGTCGATAATGGCCTCCGGAGGCTCGAGTTGCCCTTGAACTACTGCGATGTAGGCTTTTTTTGTGCGGCGTTGAGCGAATTGTTTCTGAAGCCAGACTTGGGCTTCGGGTGTTTTGGCACAAATGATAATGCCTGAGGTAACGCGATCAAGCCGGTGTACGATGCCGCCTCTTTCGCCGGGTAGGTCGTGCAGCCTGGGCGCTATAAAGGTTGCCACGGTTGCCTCTGGGTTAAAGGCGCCTTTGCTATGCGTTAAGATACCGGCAGGTTTGTTGATAACAACGCAATTATCATCTTCATACAGAATCGGTAGATCAATATCAGGAACGGATGGAGGTGCATAGTCAATTACGACTTCATCGCCGCTCCTAACTTTATGGCTCGGTCGTCCACTCTTTCGGTTGACCGTGATTTTACTTAACTCACATAATTTTGTTGCGGTACTGCGGCTGATGTCGGGCAATTGTTCTGAAACAAACACATCA
>CAZJME010000136.1:0-1680 GCA_964547235.1 uncultured Candidatus Saccharibacteria bacterium | reverse complement strand
GCAATATCCAGCTCCTCTACTCCGAGCTCACTGAAGTGGTCAAGATTAATAGCATGGCCTAGTAGAATCTTAAGTCGTTCTTCTGGTGTCTTACTTTCCCCAGCACCCCCTGACTCGTCAGGTGTGGGCAAGTGGTCTTTGCCATTAACAACTTGTCGGAATATGGCCTTCTGTTGCTCCGCAGGTAACTTTTTCATATCTATAAAACCTGTCGGGGTTCTTCCAACTTCGAGTAACCATTCCACCGCCTGCTCAACAGGAAGCTTATACTCCTCTACCAACTGCTGAACTCTCTCTTGTGGAGCGTAGGTTACTTGCAGCATTTCCTTAAAAACATCCGTAATTTCATCATCGGCGAAGTTCCGCTTTATCATTGCGCCGTTCCCTGCGCTTAACTGAAACCTGAGAAAGCGAGCCTTTTGGTTGATACTTGCTTCTGCTAGTTCTGGTACGGGTATGTCTACAATCTTTTCATCAACCGATCTATCAGTGGCGATAAACAGGGCCCCGAACTTTTCAGTTTGCTCAACAATCGAGCGATAGGGATGCTCTGGGTCGTCACTCACGACACATATGCCGTTATTGTTTCGAGCTGTCTCTATAACCGTGAAGCCTGCTCGCTGCATAGCCACTTCCCACATTCGCTCATCGATTTTACTCTGAGCTTTTTTGGGATCTTGACCGTAGGTTGAGAGCACATTTGCAGTAAGAAAGCTTAATACTTGCGCTTCACTAGCCGGTACATCGGCGTACGGTGAAAGTAGGTCGATTTGTCTATCAAGTACAGCATCCCAAACTTGCTCCTCAGTGGCTTCCGGCCCAAGCTCGTCACTGGCCTGTGCAAAGTGTTCCGAGATGATCTGCGCCTGTTCGTGAATCTTGGGCGTTAAACCAACTTGTTCACCTGTGTCTGGTTCGAAGTCACGTACTTCTTGTGATGGAGGAACGACTTCAGCTAGATGCCCAAGCGCAGCGCCCAAATGTTCACGATGCCGTTGATTGGCAAGCAGAGCAGCGTTTTGGTCTATTTGCTGAGGTGCAAGTGTTGTTTCCATATGTTTATTTTAACGTTACCACTGCATTATAACTGATATATGCCCCAAACGTCACCGCCCACGCCCTAAACGATCTAAACTGCTAAGAACGAGAAAACTAAAGTCTTCCTCATCTAAATATGCTTCCTCCATCTTCTGGGAAACATATTTCCTTAGTCTCGTGCGATCATTGGCAGTAGTAGTACGCACTATGTATACGTCTGGGTATTCGTCCCACTCCCATTCGTGATTATCGTAGTTCTGAATGTATTTGCGAATCCGCTTTCTGATCAAGAAAAGATGTTGGTTGTCAGCCAGCTCCATAAAAAAGTGCTTTCCTTTATTGGGAGTTACTAGCAGGCCAGGGATCGGCTTAATAATGCCCTCTGTGCCATATTGATCGAGTGCGGTTAGAATGTCGACGTCATCGCCAAATTGCCTTAGTAGAGCATTGTACGCGGCGTGTATGGCTACTTGTTGGTCTATGAACTCAGTTGAGCGGTTGCCGTCTCGAAGTCGACTTTTCCATACGTTCTCTGGCTGCTCAGGCTCTACCCTTGTTTTTAGAATATCAACTCCTTGCTTCGTTAAATAGTACCTGGCTGACTTATTCATCAACCTATAACTCTTATCATGTAGTTTTCCT
>CAZJME010000135.1:0-1697 GCA_964547235.1 uncultured Candidatus Saccharibacteria bacterium | reverse complement strand
AACTTTGACTTTGGCGATTTGGGACTAGGAGACATTTTTAGCAGCTTTTTTGGTGGTATGGGCGGTGGACAATCGAGATCTCGGCAGGCTCGTGGTCGTGATGTAGAAACGACAATAGAATTAACCTTTGAGCAAGCGGTCTTTGGTGATGAGGTCAATATTCGACTTAACTTGCAAGATACCTGCGAGCATTGTAAGGGCAAAACAGTTGAGCCTGGTTTTGAGCTTAAAACTTGCGAGAACTGTAAAGGTTCGGGTCAGGTTGCTCGGGTGGTGCAAACGGTCTTTGGCAATATTCAGCAAGCGAGTGTTTGCCCGACGTGTAAAGGAACTGGCAGTGTGCCCGAAAAGGTTTGTAGCGTTTGTCATGGCAAAGGAACACAGAGCAAAGCTCAAGATATTAGTCTCAAAGTGCCTGCAGGTATTGATGATGGGTCGACTATTCGTTTGCGAGAACGTGGCGAGGCTATTGCCAACGGGCCAAAAGGTGACCTATATGTGCACGTTCGTGTAAAAGCACACAAGCGGTTCACCCGAGAAGGTGACCTCATTCTGAGCGAAGAACATATCGCTATGGTTGATGCGGCTCTGGGGACGGAAATAGAAGTAGAGACAGTCGATGGGCCGATCCGTATGAAAGTGCCTGCTGGTACACAAAGCGGAACTGACTTTAAGCTGTCTGGTCATGGTGTCCCGCATATGCGGGGCTCGTCTCGCGGCTCTCACATTGTGACAGTAGTAGTTGATACGCCAACTAAACTGAGTAAGCAGCAGCATGAACTACTTGAACAATTTCGACAAACGCGCAGCAAACACGGTCTGTTCGGTTAGCCAATACTGTCTGGTCGGTAGGCGCCTTTTATGGCGTGTTGCTCAATTTTCTTGATCTGCATATCCTGGTCGGCTCCAAGGATTACATCAGCGGCAGATGCGTGAATTCCAGGATCGAAGACCTCAAATCCAACGGTTACTCCTAATCCGAATCTGTCTAAGCTATGCGCTCTAAGACTCGTTTCGAACTCTCCGCCAATGCGGTCAGCTACAGCCGCTAATCGCTCGTTTGCGGTTAGGCTGGAATTTTGGCGGGGTGTCAGGTCTATGGCCGCCGCAAACTCATCGCCCCCAATTCTGGCTGCTGCGTCTTCATCGCGCAGACTCAAGGCTCCTTGGATGACTTCGCTGGTTCTTATTAGATAACGATCACCAACCGTGTGGTCAAAACGGTCATTGACCCACTTAAAATTTGTGAGGTCTGCAAACAATACCCCAAACACCCCCCCGCTAATAATACGTTCTTGAACATTACGGACAAACGCTCGACGGTTCATAAGCCCCGTAAGCTCATCGGTATCGGCTTCTTGGCGAGCCTCAATTTCTGCCATAGCCGATCCTATGGCAAGACGCGCGAAATGAGTCTCGCGGTTATTTGCCGGCAAGGCATACAGCGCTCCATAGGCTAGAATTTCGTTCTGTTCGGGATAAGACATATAAAAACCTCGGTACGAACCGAGGCAAAATCAACATTTTGCCGTGGGTTCGCTATTAGCTCGATCTGTTTCAAGCGACCAAATTACGAAACAGACTTCAATGCTGACATTACGTTTTAACGAGTAAACGATAGCAAAATATTGCTGATTTGTCAAGCTACCCTTTTCCCGGACACCAGTTCTAGACGCTTTAGCTTTAGTCTGAGGCTA
>CAZJME010000134.1:0-1825 GCA_964547235.1 uncultured Candidatus Saccharibacteria bacterium | reverse complement strand
TCTTTTACTAGCTAGTTTAGCTCTGGTGTGTGTTCAGTATATTGGGAGCCTTACAGACAGAGAAAGGTCAAAAAGCAGAGGAAGTTACCATTTTGGACGTAGCTTCGGGGCCAGACATGCTGAAGCGTCATATACCTGAGAAATATACAGACAGAGTCATCAGCTTGGATATTAACCCCCACCATTTCGTTGAGGGCAAAGGCAGGCGCGTAGTTGGTAGTTTCGTCAACCTGCCCATCGCAGACAAGTCGATTGATTATGTTAACTTGTCCCTTGGTTGGCACTATACTAACTTCGTTCCGAGTAAACAGAAACTAGAAAGGCTTCAAGTCCTCCAGGAGTTGAATCGAGTCCTACCTGAGGGTGGTAGAGCGGCGATTACTATGATTTACTCTCTGGACTTAAAAGACGCATCAGCTTTTACTACGTCGGTTGAAAAATTGGGCTTCAAAGTGATTCCAGAATACTCAGGTGAATCCTCAAATGGCAATAATTTTGCTGGGAGAGTTTTGACGTTGGAGAAAGTTGCTGATAGTTCGGTAGATATAGAGACTTTAGCACAAGATATTGGTGTTGAAGGGCTACAAGCCTTCAAGTTCAAAAAGGATCCCGTATCACTAAAGGACGTTCGTAAAATTGCAACTCACTTCAAAATTGGAGAAACAGCACTTGAGGCAAACTTAAACCCCACAGATCAAGAATCCCTTGATGAAGAAACTCGTGTTCTTGAAGCAATGGATGCTATGAAGCGAAGGTTCGGCTCAATAGCAGACATACCCAAAGGACAGCTACTTGAGCACGGCTTGTCTCGAATATGGAATGGCAAACGATATGTCTTATTCAAGAAGCTAGATATAGGATCAGGCGCTGTTGTTATTAGATAAGCTCAGATAGCTAATGTTTTGCCGAGACAAATTTAAGCACGTTAACATTAACTATACGGATTGATCTATGGTCAGACCACCAGCTAGAGGTTCAACTTCAGCACAGGCTTCCTTGGTCATTGCCATCCAGGATTCTTTTTCAGAATTATCTAACTGTACGGCAACTTCTTCGTGAGGGATTTGTGGCGGTAGCCCTAATCGCTTAATTATAGCTTCTTTACCAAAAGCCCTAGCTGTCTCCATCGGATTATCGCTCAACATAATCTGTGCCATTTGAAGCCGTTGAATATTAAGTACGAAGCCTTCTAGGCGACTCTGCAGCCATGCCTCGGCTACAGCCGGCCCAAGTGTAACAGTAGGATCAGTCACACCTGCTAATTGACGGAAAATCTCAATCTCTGCACGCACCTGACAGTAACGCTTGGCAACTGCAGGGTGCTTTTCGCCTATTGCACGTGTAATGTAGCCAGCGGGTGTAATATCATCGAGCTCCATCCCGAGCTCCCACTCCTGGAAGCCGACTTTGCCATATATGCTGCCAACGCGTTCGTATGCCTCGAATGAGGCTTGTTGAGCGCACGTAAACTGATCTGACACATCACTAACTTCGCGAACCAAGTCCTCAGGTACAGTATGCTCCTGGCCTTCTTCAATAAAACTGGTTTCCACCGATACACCCACAGCTAGTTCTTGGAGGGCTGACATGAGTCGTTCTGTAACGCCCATAGCCGCAACTAGTTCGCTATCTAGTCGAAATTGTTCCCGGTAAAGGCCGCCCCATTGTTCAGGGTCCCCAATATCAATGGGGGTTAGCTCGCGGAATTCAAAGCCACCAACAGGATCACTCATAATAGTATATTATAACACTTTAAAGATTATGCCGCAACGGGTGGACTCAGGGTATAGACTGGGTGCGCACCAGGTGTCAGCAAGTACCCGTT
>CAZJME010000133.1:0-1861 GCA_964547235.1 uncultured Candidatus Saccharibacteria bacterium | reverse complement strand
TATTATTACGCAACGTGCAATCTTGGTAGCGATCGCTGGCGTAATAACCTGTGGCATCTGGTACGCGGCCCACAAAGAGCAAACTGAACCGGCGTATTATAAACGTCTAATCTACGGAATGGTATTACTCGATGTGGCTTTTGCAGCGTTTAGCTTATATACCGATCGCGGGGTTGCCAGCCGTGACGTGGCCTTATTTGCGTTGCCAGTTTTGTCGGCCGCTACGTTAGTGAATCGAAGCGCCATTTATGGTGCTGCTGCATTAAGCACGGTGGGATATTTTATCGCTAGCATGCGTTACTACTATATGCACCCAAACGAAATGCTGCATGTTGAGTTGTACGGAATGCTAGCCTTTCATAGTATTGTTTTCTTTGTTGCTGCTGCCATGGTCTGGGTTGTGGCTCGAGCGCGTAAGTAGGTCGATCTATTCCTGATGATTTCTGTAGCGAACTAGTTCGTTGCTGTACCACGGCGCAGAAACGAGCAACTTAGCACCCCTCATTCAAAATCGTGTCCATCTTTTTAGCGCCACCGACACAGCTCGCTACCAAACATTCTTGATCCTGCTAGAGCATGTTACGCAAGGGGCTTTTAATAGACCATACGGCTAAATTTGCTGAAAAGTTTGTTATACTCTCTGTTCATGAAGCTCTCAGACTACGGCTACAATTTACCAGACACCGCTATCGCACTGTATCCGCCAATATCACGTGGTACAAGTCGGTTGTTAGTGCTTAAGAAAAGCAGTGGCGAAGTCGAGGACAGCTACTATCGCAACTTGGATGATTTTTTACAGCCGGGCGATCTTGTGGTGATCAATAATACTAAAGTTATCCCCGCTCGTTTGCTTACAAAAACCGCCGCAGGGACTGATCGTGAATTATTGTTATTGGAAAAGCATGGGAAGGGCAGGGATCACCATAGTTCGTTGGTTATGTATCGACGAAAAATTCGCGTTGGGCAGAAACTTTATGTGGGCGAAGTTAGGCTGGAGATCAAGCAAGTGTACGATAATGGCACAGCGCTAATCCATAGTGAGGAAGACTTGTGGGAGCTGGCCGAACGGGCAGGGCATGTACCATTGCCACCATATATGCACAGGAATGAAGAACCGGGAGATCGAGAACGTTACCAAACCGTTTTTGCCAAAGAGAAAGGCTCAGTGGCGGCACCAACCGCCAGCCTTAACCTCACAGCGGAGCTCATGCAGCGCATAAGGGGCAGGGGAGTGAAAGTGACAGAGATAACACTGCATGTGGGGCTTGGAACCTTTATGCCTATCCGAGTTGATGATGTCTCAAAACACAAAATGCATCAAGAGTATTTTGAAATTTCAGAAAAAACAGCTAAAGCGATTAAGCAGACAAAAGAGCAGGGCGGGCGAGTGGTCGCAATTGGCACTACTGTTACACGTACACTCGAATACGCTGCACGACAGATTGAGGAAGCTATTGGCGACATTGCCGGCGAAGCCGACATTTTTATCTATCCAGGCTACGATTTCAAAATAATCGACGCTATGGTTACAAACTTCCATGCGCCACGATCGACGGTGCTTATGATGGCGGCCGCTTTTGCTGGCTGGGAGCATCTTAATAGTGCATACGAACATGCCCTGCAAAAAGGCTATCGGTTCCTGAGCTACGGCGATAGTATGCTAATCATATGAGCAAAGACTTTTCTTTCACTATTACACACAGTTTGCCTGGCACGATGGCACGAGCCGGCGTGATCCATACAGCGCACGGTGAAATACGAACCCCCGCCTTTATCGTGGGTGGCACCCAGGCTACAGTTAAATCGTTAACGCCAGAGCAGGTACGAGAACTTGGTGGTCAGGCGGTTTTAGCCAACACCT
>CAZJME010000132.1:0-1923 GCA_964547235.1 uncultured Candidatus Saccharibacteria bacterium | reverse complement strand
GTACGTCGCGAGGAACCTCAATGCGAGAGGCGAAGGGGCTACGGTCGAACATAGTAAGTTGGTCGGGGCTGGGGGGGCGACGGGGATGCATGTGTTTATTATATCACCTCTTGTACTTTTTTGCAACTACTCCCAGCGAAAAACGCGGAAAGCGATAGCGTAGACTACCACAAGCCAAACAGCCATGACGCCAAGTTGTGGACCGATTTGCGTCAAATGTTGGCCCTCGGTGGCGATGAGTCGAGCTCCGTCGATAACCGGTGTCAAGGGAAAGTAATTGGTCAGTCCTTGCAACCAACCCGGCATCCCAAAGCGCGGGAAGAAGGTTCCCGAAAGAAACATCATAGGAAATATGATGATGTTTGCTAAGGGCGCTGCTTGCCGTTCGTTTTTTGCCCAACCACCAATGCTCAGACCGATACCAAGGATAAGCACGAGGCTAAAAGCTAGAAAGATAGCCAGCTCTAAGAAGTTGCCAGTAACTTTAAGGTGAAATATGGGCGACATAGCCACGATGAACATCAAAGCCAAAGTTAACAATCCAATCACAGCATTACCCAACATAACTGATAGAAAGTATTGCCATGCTCGTAGTGGCGTAGTATGCATACGCCGTAATATTCCTTGCTTTTTCAGTTCGGGGAATATGTTAATCGGCCCAAAAATACCTGAGCCGAGAATGGCAAAGCCGAGAAGCCCTGCAAACGCATAGTCGAAAGATGACAAACTTTTCTCATTCAACTGCTCGGCCGTAGCCTTGAAAGGAGCTGGCGTCTGGACTAACTTCTGGTTAATCTGTGCAAAGTACTGGCTTTGTAAGATAGACTGGATAGCTTGTCCTGCCTGCACGCTATTTTGGGTATATAACACCTTTGCTTGGCCACTCGGTAGCGACTGCCCCTTTTTCACCTCGCCAAAATCTGCAGGCAAGATGATCGTAGCATCGAGCTGCCCACGGGTCATTTTCTGTTTAGCTTTATCGAGCGAGTCACTCTTTTGGTCGATTTTTAGCACATCTTGCTTGGTTAGCCCTTCCGCAAATTGTTGCGCAGCGGGCTGATTAGACTGGTTTAAGAAGGCTACGTGGAATGAAACGCCATTATGTCGGTTTAGGAAACCAAATACAAACAGAAAGATCATCGGGAACAAAAAGGTGAAAAATAGCGCGGTGCCATCACGGAAAAGACGGCGAAAGTTAGTAAGAAAGAACACCCACACTGTAAACAGTTGTTTTTTCAGACTCATATGTTTAACCCCTTTCCGGTCATTTCAATAAAGACATCCTCTAGGTTCGCTTGTTCTACATGTTGGGCTTTTTTAAAACCCTTTTCGAGGAGTTGCTTGATAAGGTTCTTTGGTGTGTCTAACGCGATAATCTCTCCTTCGTCCATGATTGCAATACGATCGCAGAGCACTTCTGCCTCGTCCATATAGTGCGTCGTCAGAATAACGCTAATGCCACGATCACGCACTTCTTCGATCAGTTTCCAGAGGTTACGACGTGCTTGCGGATCAAGACCCGTCGTTGGTTCATCTAAGAAAAAAACCTTTGGGTTATGGACCAGAGCTGCCACGATGCTAAAGCGCTGCTTTTGCCCACCTGACAGATTTTCTACATAGCTGTTGGCCTTTTCGCCCAAGTTAACTTCGTCGAGAAATTTCTTTGGGTTAACTTTCTCCCCGTACGCAGCGGCAAACATGGCGATCAACTCAGTCAGCTTAGTTTTATCCTGAAAACCCGGGCTCTGGGGCTGTACCCCGATCATTCCCCGTATTTCATAAGGATTCTTAGCCACATCTACCCCATTGATCGTTGCCTCACCTCCATCAATAGGACGAAGCGTCTCAATCATCTCTAGAGTCGTGGTCTTACCGGCGCCATTCGGACCCAAGATCCCAAAGATCTCGCCTTTTTTTACTTCG
>CAZJME010000131.1:0-1924 GCA_964547235.1 uncultured Candidatus Saccharibacteria bacterium | reverse complement strand
AAGAGTGCCACGGTTGTTGGTGATGTAATGGGCCGCTATCATCCGCATGGCGACTCATCCATTTATGACGCTATGGTGCGTATGGCACAACCGTGGGCGATGCGCTATACATTGGTCAACGGACAGGGTAACTTCGGCTCGATGGACGGCGACCCGCCGGCCGCCTACCGTTATACAGAAGCCAAGATGGAGCGTCTAGCAGACGAAACCTTGGCGGATATAGACAAAGAGACGGTTGATTTCCGCGAGAACTACGACGGTACTCGCAATGAACCTAGTGTTCTGCCCGCAAAACTGCCTAATCTACTACTGAATGGACAGCTAGGAATCGCTGTCGGAATGGCTACTAACATACCTCCCCACAACTTAGGGGAGCTTGTTGATGCGGAGGTTGCACTGATCGATAATCCAGAAGCGTCCTTGGACGATCTGCTCGAACATGTCAAAGGGCCTGACTTCCCAACTGGCGGTGTCATTTACGGCA
This sequence comes from uncultured Candidatus Saccharibacteria bacterium, assembly GCA_964547235.1. Classification (GTDB taxonomy): domain Bacteria; phylum Patescibacteriota; class Saccharimonadia; order Saccharimonadales; family AWTP1-31; genus CAZHBD01. The sequence continues at coordinate 1,440 of CAZJME010000131.1, read as the reverse complement.
AAGACTCGATTCGTGCTGCCTACGCGACTGGTAGGGGCGGGGTAGTAACAAGGGGTGTAGCTGAGATTGTCGAAGGCAACAAAGGCCGACACCAGATCGTTATAACAGAGATACCATATGCTCTTAACAAAGAAAACTTAGTTCTGAAGATCGCCGATTTGGTGAACACCAAGAAGATAGGAGCAATTAGCGACATACGAGATGAGAGTGCTCGCGGTGATGTGCGGATTGTAATCGATCTGAAAAAAGATGCCTATCCTAAAAAGTTGCTTAACCAGTTGTATAAGCTGACACCCCTGCAACAGAGCTTTCATTTTAATATGATGGCATTAATCGATGGGATTCAGCCGAGAGTGCTTGGTCTGCAGGATATCCTGAGTGAGCATATCAAACATCGCCAACAGGTTGTGCGTCGCAGAACAGAGTATGAGCTTCGAAAAGCTAAAGAGCGTGCCCATGTTCTTGAAGGGCTTAAGATTGCGCTCGACAATATTGATGAGGTAATTAGCACAATTCGTGCGAGTGAAACCACCGAAGATGCCCAGAATAACTTGATCAAGAAATTCAAACTAAGTGAAATTCAGGCTAAGGCAATCCTGGCTATGCAGCTACGCACTCTTGCTGGGTTAGAGCGTAAAAAGATCGAAGATGAGCTGGCTGAACTTATGAAGCTCATCGCTAAGCTTGAAGCAATTCTAGCTGATGAGAAGAAAATCTTGAAAATCATCAAGGATGAGCTACTTGAGGTTAGAAAGCAGTATGCCGACGAGCGTCGTACTAAGGTAGTTCCGCAAGAATTGGGGAAAATGAGTGACGAAGACCTTGTTCCTGATGAGCAAGTTGTTGTTACTCTTACATCCGCAAACTATATTAAACGCTCTCAAATTGCCGATTACCGAAAGCAAAACCGCGGAGGTAAGGGTAAGCGCGGGATGTCGACACGCGAAGAGGACGTTATCGAACATGTTGTAAATGCTAGTACACATGACTACCTTTTGTTCTTTACAAATCGTGGTCGAGTCTTTCGGCTGAAAACCTATGAAGTTCCTGCTGCCAATCTGAATGCAAAGGGCGTGGCAATTGTTAACCTCCTCCAGCTGCAGCCTGAAGAAAAAGTTAGTTCGGTTATTAATATTTCTAAAACCTCAAAAGCAGGACACCTCTTTATGTGTACCGTCCGTGGGGTTGTCAAGAAGACACCGTTTGAACAGTACCAAAACGTTCGTCAGACGGGGCTTATTGCAATTAATCTTGATGATGGTGATGAACTGAAATGGATTCGCATGACGAGTGGTGAGAATGAGATCGTAATCTCGACTTCGCTTGGGCAGGCCATTCGCTTCCATGAAAAAGACGTACGACCTATGGGCCGTGTCTCAAGAGGTGTGCGTGGCATACGCCTGCGCAGTGGCGACAAAGTTATTGGCATGGATACCGTAC
>CAZJME010000130.1:0-1986 GCA_964547235.1 uncultured Candidatus Saccharibacteria bacterium | reverse complement strand
CTGGTTTTGCCGTACAAAAATCGGTTATAGCAATTCGTTTATCCACGAATACCATGCTCCGGGCGTGTCATCGGATGGGCTTGTCCATTGAGTAGCCGAATGGTTACTGGCAGGAGGATCGCCAGGATAACTACTACCCCTGTTATAAAAGGCCCAGTTGGTTCTACTTAAATTGTACTTTTTATATAGTGCCACGATATCAGAACGCCATTGGCTTGCGTTGAGCAATCCCGGGCTGCAATCGTATTCGCCTATGAACAATGGGAGCTTAACCCTAGGGTCATCAAGCATAGCCAGCTGCCTTTGGATGTGTGCCTCAAGGCTCGCTTTATTCTTTGTTGGGTTTGGATAGCCGTCTCCATTTGCATCGGTAGAGTTGCGGTTCGGACAGCTGCTATTGCTACTGGCGTATCCGTCAGCCCCACACCCAGGCAATAGGTTGCCGCTAGCATCATATGCGCCGCCAAAATAATCATGCGATGAATACACAACATTGGCTTTGTTCGATATCGTATTGGCGATTGCATCAGCGCTAAGTAGCCGCTCGCCAGCTTGCGGCTCGATCATTACGATTTTGTCCGAATCAACCTCTCGTACGTAGCCGATGAGGCGGTTATACATGGTCAAAAGCCCAACGTCATCCGTGTAGTTAATCGACTGAACCTCATTAGCCAAATCAATAGCTATGACGGTAGGGTTAGTCCGATAGTCCGAAGCAATTTTTTGTATATAATCCTTGGAATTGGCATTTATGGCACCTATGCGCTGCTGGCACACCCCACCGGAAGTAACTTGCGCCCAAGCCGGTATATGGCCATCAGTACCAGAACAATTGCCACGGCCAGTACCGTGGATAGGGTCTAAGATAACGTACACACCTGCAGTTTTTGCGTTGGCAATAATGGTATTAAGTTTATCGAATTTTGCACTATTGAAACCGCTAGTCCCTGCAGATGGTTGGAACTGCTCCCACTGCATAGCAAGCCTAACAACATTAAAGCCCTTAGATTTTATCTTTTGAAGCTGTGTTAAACTGGCATGTTTTGTCATATAGGTATCACTGCCGATATCTCGCAGATTAAAACCACTGAGTATTTGAGGGACGTTTTGACTGTTACAAAACGCATTCGGATAGCAAGTATGAAGCGCCTCACTGCCTCCTGGTGGCGTTACTGGCGCCTTGAATTTTATGTAGCGTCCGCCACTGGCCTGATTGCTTGTTACTGATTGGATATTTGCGCTAGCTGTCCCGTTCTCTGGCTCCAGGCTCAACACTGCGGTAGCAGCGTGGCTCAACAGAATTATGCCCGCACCCACCACCACACAAGCTCCAACAAGCCCTATTCGGCGGTATTTTCGCATACCTTTGAGGACTCTTTTTAGGACTTGCATTTACTAAGTTGGCCTGCTTAACATAACGACTTTTATACACTAGGTACTATAGCACAAGATGTTTACCCTTGAGCTTTACCTAGTTTCTAGCATCATACGAAATAGCTAGAATGGCTAACCATGTATTTAATGAGCTACAAATAAGAGACTCGTCTGTAGTCACAGTACGACTACAGTGCCCAAGAGAATGTAGCTAAAACGGCATCTTTTACTTCAGCGACATGTTAACCTCGTTGAGCTGTCGCAAGAATTTGTCTCGGGTTTCTGCGGCAAACGGGTTACCCAGCTCCATGGTTTCGAACAACGCTTGGCTGTGCGCTTTATCAAGCTTCACCAGACTTAAGAGTGACTGGTATGATGGCGGCGAGAAAACCCCCGGCGAAACGCCCATGTCGCTCAGGGCTCGTGCGACGAAACAGGTCAGCGCATGAACCCGCGCCATTTCCCTATCATGCTCTTCATTAGTCATTGTAACGATGTCAAAACCAAGCTTTCGACAAAATGATATTATTAACTCAGCACGTTTGCCAGTAGCAGCGGTTACGACAATGCGCTTCCCTTCAATGCCATCTTCTATGGTTTGCGGGCCAAATA
>CAZJME010000129.1:0-2005 GCA_964547235.1 uncultured Candidatus Saccharibacteria bacterium | reverse complement strand
TGTGGGCAAATTTCAAAGAACAGCGTAAAATACCCCCATGCTTAAAAAAGCCTTGCTCGGAGCTCTTTCGGTTATTCTCGGCTCCACTCTCTTCGTTCTCTTTGTTTCTTTCACTATTACAACTACGTTAAGGCCGGATCATATAAAAACCTGGTTAGCTAATAGTGACTTGTACGATACTTTTGTTGATAATGCGCTGGCCGAAACAAAAAAGTCACAACAAACAAATGATAACAAAAATAGCTTTGAGGGAATCTCGATTACTGACCCCGCAGTAAAAGATGCAGCCAAGAAAGCCTTTACGCCAAGCCTGTTACGGAAAACTGCAGAAAGCTTTGTCGATGGTACCTTTGATTGGTTGGATGGGAAGGTGGCAAAACCCGATTTTAATATCGACCTAACCCAAGCAAAGCAAACTTTTGTTGACAATATTATTGCCTACGCCAAAAAGCGTTACGAGGCTTTGCCAATCTGTGCGGCTAGAACATTGCCCGAGACTACTGACCCCCTAAAAATTAACTGCAAACCAGCCCAAAACCTTGATTTTAATATGCTGCTCGCAAAACTAAAGACCGATCTTTTGGAGAACCAGGACTTTATGTCTAACACCGTCATAACCGCTGATACTTTCAGACTGAAACAGGGAAGCGGCAGCCAAGACCGAGCGGTGTTTTTTGATCAATACCGGAGAGCCCCCGATGGGTATCGCCTAAGCCGAGCTCTTCCCATTATTGCCCTTATCCTTAGTCTAGTTCTTGTCGTAAGTATCGTACTATTAAGTAAGCCAAAACTTCGTGGACTGCGCCGTGTTGGCTGGACTCTGCTGGTAGCTGGACTACTTTGTGGCTCGACAACATGGCTAGCGTCACAGGGACTCGCCAAAGCGCATCATAGTATACTAGCCAAAGATTCAACGGTGGGCGCCATGAAGGTTAGTATTTCCCAGGTTATTACCAATGCTCAGCACGATCTTTTGCAACGTGCAATAGTATTGAGCGCCGCCTATTTAATCGCTGGTGCCAGCATCTTGGTTGGTGTACTAATCTACAACCATCGGCTCAAACCAATCTCACCGCCAAGCCCAAGAGAAAGGGTTCAGAGTTAGCTTGTTCAAGCACTACTGTCTGGAACTGTATGAATTCGATAAAATAAAGGCATGCGTAAAGCAACTGAGTTAGACATCCCTCAACTTACACAGCTCTACAACGAAGCTTTTGTGCATGCTAAAAACGTTGGTGATATAGACTGGCAACCACCATTTGATAGTAACTATATACGAGATCTTATGGCCGATGATTCTTTATATCGTAATGTTGGGGATGCTGTTTCGGTGGCTGTTAAGCTTACAAACCAGCCAGATATGCGAATCTGGCATGACTTACCTCAACCAGCTCTTTACATCTCACGCCTAGCAACCTCTGATGCCGTGCGGGGGGCAGACTATGTGGAGCGCTGTGTCCTACCTTTTGTATTTAATCTAGCAAGGCCCGAAGGTAGAATCCGTGGCGACTGTCTAGCAGATAACGAAAGGTTAAGGAATTTTTATATTAAGCTAGGCGCCACTTCACTTGGGAACGTAACTTTTTACTCTGAAAAATTACGTAGGGAACTTGAGGTGACGCGTCTCGAAGTAGTTTTATAAAAATCCCACACTCTTTGGGGGCACCTATTGAGCAAGGATTATGTTATGAACTTCAAAGTAATGATCGTCTGCTAAACGTCTTTGATAGTAGAATAGCCCCAGACGGAGTATTTCTATCTCTTTCATTGTCTTTAACCGCTTAAAAAGATCCGTATTCTATCTGGCGGAGAGGACAGGATTCGAACCTGCGAGAGACTTGCACCTCAACACACTTTCCAGGCGTGCGCCTTAAACCAGCTCGGCCACCTCTCCGTAAGGAGTTATTGTAACAGATTACACAGATATTTTTTTAGTCGTTGGCCTCACTGCAGCTTCTCATCTTTACGATCATGGCTAAAGTTAACAGGGAAGATATTGTCAGGG
>CAZJME010000128.1:0-2016 GCA_964547235.1 uncultured Candidatus Saccharibacteria bacterium | reverse complement strand
TTCTCGATTACATGTTTTATTCTAACGGTTGCGTTTGATGTTGGAACTATCGGCTTTGTTGTGGAACGTACCGTATACTAGCCTCTTTTAAAGCCATGACGATACTGACAACAACCCTACCATCACGAGAAGTGAATGCCACAAAGACCCCTGAGTCCATAGAATACGCCTCCTTGTGGGAGCAAGCCGAAGCGCTTCGTAGAGCAAGCTCTGAGGTTACCATATTGGCCGGCGCACTAACCCCTGCCAGTGATAAGCCACCGCTACCTGTTGGTGAAGTACACGAAAGATTTGTCGATACCTATGCGCTTACTCCAGCCAGCTGGCACGTCACGGCATTCCTAGACATACTACAACGTACACCTGGAGACAATTACAGAATTGATGGTCCGCAAGATAATCACAGCTCCGAACATTTGAAAGTAAAACGAACACCAAGTGGTGATCGTGCGACAGCCTTAGGAGCAGAGTTACTACGCCTAACGTTGCCTTTCCCATCGGTGCCAATACGCGCGCTGAACCCTGGCGCGATCGATCGTGGCCTCCCTGTTCTTGCTTTCCCGGCACGAAATCGACTGCTAATTTATCGACATTTGCTCGAACACCCCTCTGCTACGACCGGGCTTTCAATTGTGCGTTCAGATACAGAGCAGGCTTTGTCTCTCGATGTGGCTCGCAAGACACTAAATCACCTGGGTACCATTGGCTTGATTCAATTATTACCGGAGCGTATCGGCAGGAACAAAAGTAAACAGTGGTCTGTGACCCTTCTTGGTCAAGACCTATTAACACGTTTTATAGAAATATCGGAAGGCTCTACCCGTAGCTCGTCTGGCGCTTCAAGAGGACTAAAAGCTATGCGTGAAATCTTATCCGTCGATCAACAAGAGCTAGCTACTCTGTTTAGGAAAGGAGTCCGAGCAAATGGTCACTTAGATCAAAAAGGTAATGCAGCGAGTCTAGCCAAAACTATCATTCGAGCCACGACCGAGTATCAAGGAAGTATTTTAACGATCAATCAACTCCGGGCGCTCTTACCGGGTTCGATAGCCTACAACCTGACAACGACGAAGCTTTATCGAATGATTGGAAAACTTGGCAACGATGCACCACTTACCTTTCAAGGCTACCAAGCTGCAGAAGTCGATAAGCGCCGAGAATCTCTCTGGAAGATTGCGTAGGCGGCATTGACTACACTCGTATTTTTGAAGGTCAATCTATTGCCAGCACCTCACGCTTGCTGAAATTATCAGACAATCTTATATCGTCGGAAACCTTTAGTATTCTCTATCTCCCTACGGACCGCCAGAGTAGTTTAAATACATCTATGCTACCGACAGCTATTTGCTCGTTTTTCTGCCGATACGATAGGCTAGCTGCCCCTGCATCGTATCAATCCGCTCAATGTACTGTTTGTATTTATTAAACAAGCTGGAGTATTTGGCATTAGGTGTTAGTAGCTTATGGAGCTTATGCTGCTCGTCGAGATATTCAATGAGGCTAAAAAAGTCTCCATCTCCAGATACCACCACAGCCTTTTTATAGCGCGGCATTTCTTTCACCGCCCACAAGACCAGTTCGGCATCAACATTACCCTTTACTGGCTTTTTCTCTTCCCCTTCTAGCTTTTCTGTCAGCTCAGGTAAGGGCTTAGTCAGGTCGTAGGTTGGCTTCAGCACTATGAGATAACCGGCATCATGCAACTTTAGATACATGTCCTCGTGCTCCGGCATATGGCCTATAAACATGTAGGCTTGCGTTACTCCATATTTTTCGTGTAACAATTTACGAAACTTACGCCAGTCCATTTTCCAGCCTAGTTTTTGCACACCTAAGTTTAGATTCTGGTTATCAATAAAGGCAAAATTGCCAGCTGGTTTGCTTTTGCGAGATTGCATCTACCCTATTGTAAGCTGTGGCCTTCCTTATGCCAAACTCTCAAGCTTGATATTATCGAGAGTACTAACTATCTGAATTCTTTTAGGCAACGGTTTACCGAGCATCTCTAGATGTGCA
>CAZJME010000127.1:0-2054 GCA_964547235.1 uncultured Candidatus Saccharibacteria bacterium | reverse complement strand
ATTTGTAATTGATTTGGTCGTTGATGACGAAGGTTTTTTACGGCCAAAAATAAGCACCAGCAATAGTGCCAGGCCAACAATAACAGTGAGAAAAATAATAAATCGGCTCCGTGGTGACATAAGATTCCTCTACAGCCCATAGTATATCATAATTGCGCAACTTTACAACACTGCTATACTCCTGTTATGGCGGCTGTTATTCTTGTTGGAATTCTCAATGTTACTCCTGACAGTTTCAGCGATGGCGGACAATATGTAGAAACCGACAAAGCTCTTGCTCAAGCCGACAAGCTTATGAAGCAAGGTGCTAGCTTGCTTGATATCGGAGCTCAAGCGACCAACCCTTACGTGGAACCTATTTCTCCCGAAGAGGAAATTCATCGCCTAGAGCCAATCTTGCCTGCGCTCATCAACAAGTACCCTGGACAGCTTTCTGTGGATACCTATCACCCAGAGACTGCAGAGTATGCGCTAGGCTTGGGACGCGTCATTATCAACGATGTAACGACTTTTAGAGATCCTGCACTGGTAGAGGTGGTGGCACGTCACCAGACACGGGTTATAATCAACCACATGCCGTTAGCAGCCAAGACCATCAAACAGGCACACACTGATGAGTCTATACGTATTGACAGCATATACGCCGTACGTGATGAGCTCCTACAGCAAATTAATGTACTCCTCAATGCTGGCCTTATCGCCAAGAATATTATTGCCGACCCGGGTATTGGCTTTGGTAAAACTATGAAGACTAACTACGATTTGTTGCATTTTGCTGAACTACTGTCAGATGTTCCTGTACAAATTGGCCACTCTAGAAAACGATTTATAGAAGAAGCGATGGGCGCTACAGATAAAAAAGATATAGCCACTAACCAACGAGCCGCCCGTATTGCTGTCAGAGCTGGAGCGCGATATTTACGAGTGCATGACCCAGCAAACTACCACGCACTATTTACCTAAATTGACTTACGCTGCCTGCTAATTCTTGAAGAATGCTTCCAGAGCCTGTTTCGTACCATGATTAACGGGTAGATCTTTAGCTGACTTTACCCATTGATAGTCCGAGTGCTCTTCAGATATTTTAATCTTTTTTGGCAATGTAGCAGTCACTATGTAATAAATGAGCAGTAGACCCAGGTCTTCACCAATATCATCCGGCAACCGAAAGGCCGTTAGCAAACGAACAACTTCTACGTCGCTGATGCCCGGTAGTTCTTCGGCAAGCTCACGCTGAAGAGTTTGTTCTATTGTCTCATGGCCATCAATTCGACCGCCCGGTGCCTCCCAAAAAGCATCTTGAGCTTTGTTCTTTTTTAGAAGCAATATGGCGCCATCACTGCGACGTATTAGACTTTTTACACCAACGTTAAACTTCTTCATACCTTTCTCCTTAAAATCATTTCAAACCACTGCGTATTGCCGTCCGTCGTGAACGAATCTTTTTGTTGCTGCACGATTTCGTACCTATCCGCAATCATCTCTTGGATAATTCCCGGATTGTAGAAAAAGAATTCGCGACTACCAAAATCATCCTCTTTAAACCGTTTTTCATACTGCTCTGCTTGCTTGAGAGATAGATAGATGAGCCCAGCGAGATTGAGTACGTCATGCAGTCGATTAAGCACGTCCATGAAATCTGTCTTATTCAAGTGAACCAGCGAAGCAAAGGCAAACACCACATCGAGTTGCTTAGGAAAATCATAGGTTCTCACATCAGCGACCTCAAACTGCCCTTTGGGAACATTGTACCGAGCGAGATTAATAAAGTTTTCGGCAATATCAATGCCAATGTAGTTATCGGTGAACTTGAGTATTTCTGCAGCGTCACGGCCATCAGCGCAACCAATTTCTAAAACATTTAGATCTTTTTGCGCAGGCAAAAGGCTGAAAGTTAGCCGAATGTCATCAAGCCGCGAGCCAAAGCCGCGATAGTGTTTGGCATAATTGGTAGCACCCTTATTATAGGCAGCCACTGTCTTCTGTTGGCCTTCCACGGAGCTATATTTCACCCCAATTTTCACCAATGTCTGTATCAACAGTGAGTTCAACCG
>CAZJME010000126.1:0-2064 GCA_964547235.1 uncultured Candidatus Saccharibacteria bacterium | reverse complement strand
GACGTGCTAAAACAGGGGTAATTATAACAGTTTTAACGCCATCGCACCACTGCTTACTTTGTGGTTACGCCAAAAATAAAGGTGTTGGCGTCGCCCTGAAGGATAAGGGTGTTTTTCTTACTCGGTACATCATAGATTTGTACATCAAAGTCGGTCGCAGAGGCGTCTTTGACAGTTGCAAGAATGACCTTGTCGCTACTGACGTATTTAATAGCCTGGATAATCTGCCCAGTTGGCACAAGAGAGCTGGCTGTACCGTCTTCTATTAGATACACCGTCCCCTCCTCTGCGGCATAGTATGGCGTTGTCCCATCGGCGGCAAAGCCCGTTTGAACCGTCCAGTCTTTTTTCGTGCCATTCGTATTTTTAGCATCTTTTTCACCAACGGTTGCAGCAGTTGTAACCTTGTCATTTGCCAAAGTCAGAACGTTAATTTTATAAGGCGGATCGGCAAATTCGCCCAGCGCCGCTGCTCCGGTGCTGCTCACTGGCTCTCCCTGCAAATATATAAGTCTTGAAAAATCATCTGATATCTGTGGCTGCGTCTTGAGGTAAATTTTCTGTCCTTGGGTGATAGGGTTTGTCACCTTACCGGTTTTGAGATCGCGTAGATTGTCGCCGGGCGCATTACCGTCACAGTTCATGCAGCCATCAGTATAAAAGATTTTTTGCTGGCTTTTGTTCCACTGATGAATAAACACACCAGCCTTGTCGTCTTTGAACAGATCACCTCCGTCTTTGCCTTGTAAACTCATAGACTTGACCGTGTTTTTACCGTCAGGATCCGCCAAAAAACCATACGCGACAGCCGAACCATCCGTTGAAAGGCGAAGGCTCGTCACTGCCTCGCCGGCCTTAATTCCTCTTATTTTTTTATAACTCTTACCGCTATCGGTGCTGGCGTAAATCGCATCGCTCGTCGCAAAAACTGCACTCGTACCACGCACGTCCGAGAAATAAGGGTCATTTTTCTCAAAACCGACTAACGCCTCTTTCCGATCTCCACCTTGCGCAGGACGCCAATAGGCAGTATATGCATCACCACTGCTAGCACGGTATGCGTACGCAATACTGTTAGGTTTTAGACTATTCTGCATGATGGCTTGAGCAGGAGTGGAGGATGATGAGCTTTTAGCTGAGTCGTCATTACTAGAAGCTTTACGAGCATATAGCTTCCAGGCTGCTATCCCTGCGCCGCCCACCAGCACAATGACCAGAACAATTTTAACTAGCTTCTTAAATTTGAAATGACGTTGCTTTTTGGGCGGAGGATCCCCCGACGTAGTTCCGGATAGAAACTCTTCGTTTTTAACGTCTTCACTGGCACCCTGCAGCAGCTGTTCCTCTTTGGAGACAGACGGCTGCCGAGGTGTAGCCATAGCCTCCTGAGGGTTAGTGGGAGGCGCTCGCTGCTCTTCCGGAGGCATAGTTTCTTCGGCCATAATGGTAATGATTAACTCATTGCAGTATGCGCTGAGCGGTAAGTATTTGCAACTTTTAAGAGGTCAATGGGTTATAATATATCCGTTCATCACCATGCCCTGGTAGCTCAGTTGGATAGAGCAGGAGACTTCTAAGCTCAAGGTCGGGGGTTCGAATCCCTCCCGGGGCGCCATACATTATGAAGTAAACAATTTGTCTGGTTACCAGTAATTCAGGAAAGCTAGCTGAGTGGCAACGACTATTTCCCCGCCACATTACCTTGATCGCCAAAAATATAGATATCGATGAAATTCAAAGCGACAGCCTGGAGACTATCGCAATAGATAAGGCTAAGAAAGCCTATGCCATTGTCCAACAACCGGTTTTAGTCGAGGATGTCGCCGCCGGCTTTGATAGCCTGAAAGGACTACCCGGGCAGTTTATTAAGTACTTCGAGCACCGTCTCGGACCAGACGCACTCTTTCAACTTGCCAAAACCGAAGGTGAAGGCGCCAATGCGACCTGCACCATTGCCTACTATGATGGCAGTCGGTCGATAATTGTTGCGGGTACAGTGCCTGGAACGGTGGTCTCGCCACGCGGCGATAGTGGGTTTGGCTTTGTCAAGTTTTTTCTGCAACA
>CAZJME010000125.1:0-2125 GCA_964547235.1 uncultured Candidatus Saccharibacteria bacterium | reverse complement strand
ATGTCTGAAGAGTCTGAAGAAGTTGCCGAAGGTGAGGAAGGTGCTGCTTCGGCCGGGGACAGTGAAGATAGCGAGAAAGCCGCCGAAGCTACTGCTGGTGAAGCTAGAACTGAGTAGCTAATCCTCTAAAAAACCGCCAGATTGATGTTGCCACAGAGCAGCATAAACGCCGTTTTTCTTGACGAGCTCTTTGTGTGTTCCTTCTTCAGTGATCTTACCATCTTCCATGACTAAGATGCGGTCCATTTTTTGAATAGTACTCAAGCGGTGGGCAATAACTAAAGCGGTTTTGCCTTCCATGAGCTTCCAAAGAGCTTCCTGGATGAGTAGTTCGCTTTCTGAATCGAGCGCACTGGTAGCTTCGTCTAACACTAGGATGGGAGCATTCTTGAGCATTGCTCGCGCTATCGCGACCCGTTGGCGTTGGCCGCCGGACAATTTAACTCCTCTCTCACCCACAAGGGTTTTGTAGTCCTCTGGCAGGCCTGAAATAAAGTCATGGGCGTGGGCCATTTTGGCCGCAGCTAACACTTCCTCGCGGTTCGCGTTTTCTTGCCCATATGCAATGTTCTCCAAGAGGCTGCGATGGAACAGTAAGGGTTCCTGCGGCACGTACGAAATTTTCGATCTTAAGTCCTCCTGAGTCATTTCACGAATGTCATAGCCATCGATCTTAATAGAGCCAGCAGAAATATCTGAGAAGCGCAGCAGTAGACGGGTGAGGGTGGTTTTGCCGGATCCGGAGTGACCAACCAGCCCTACCTTCTCGCCAGGCTTGATACGCAGACTCAAATCGGCAAAAAGCGGAGCTTCATTCTCGGAGTGAGTGAACCGGACTTTGTCCAGAGTGATAGCACCGCGGATAATGGTAGGCGTAACGGGCCGGGCGGGATCCTTAACCTCTGGTTCGATTTGCAACACTTTTACCATGTCACTGGCATCACCAAAGGCCCGATTGTATTGACGAAGTACATTCTGGAAGTCCCACAAACGCATACCAATGCTGCCAGTGTAGCTGACTACCAGGAACAATGTAGCAATATCAGAGCCAAACACTCGGACTCCAAAGACGGCAATGAACAAGGCGGCAATACCAATAGAAGATGTAATGGTACTGGCGAATGTTTCACGGATGGTGGTGGCGCGCATCGACAGAATGCCGGTGTTGTAGGTGTGTTGAGTACTTTTGGCGTAGCGTTTTTTCTCATAAGCAGAGCGGGCAAAACTCTTAATAGCCATAACGTTTGTCAGGGCGTCGGATAACTCACCTGTCTGGTCGCTCTGGGCGCTGGCCTCCTTGGCATTAGCTTCTCGAACCGCCTTTGAAAAAAATACCGTACCAATTAAATAGAGGACTGAAAGCGATAATAGGGCTACAGCATACAGAGGTACGCGTGGTGCCAGCACGAACATGGCAGCGACAATAGTCGTTAGCAGCGTAAGCAAGCTAAAGATAGTAGCGTCTGCAAAACGAATATAAGCACCCGTCAGTTTATTGGCCTGCGAAACCAATGAGCCTGCAAAGCGGTTAGCGTGAAAGTTGGCGCTCATAGTCATGAGGTGGTTAAAGACATGAGTCGCAATATCCTGGACGACTCCTAGTTCAATTTTATAAACCAGCCAAATATTTATGCGCCATCCAAGAACACTCCAAAAGGGGACTATAGCTGCGTATGCCAACAGATAGGTACCAAAGGTATCCCATAAGTGTTTTGGGTCGTAAGCATGGTTGCCAATTAAAGCCAAAACTTTGGCGACGATAAGAGGTTGCACAATATCGCTGAGCAGTACGGCAACAAGTACCCCCAAAAGTAAAGGGTACAAGTAACGTTTATAGCGGTTGGCATGTTGCCAGAAAAGCTGTATGGTTCGTAATGTGACAGATTGGTTCATAGAGACAAGCCTCCTGCTTGCCTACTTTTTAAGTAGTAAGTGAGTTAGTTAAGTGGCTTAAAGTACCATAGGGACGGTACTAAAAGAAGAGTTGATGATAATAAACACTGCCGGCCCTTTCCTTTAGAAAATTGACAATGAAAACAACTATAACATAAGCCTGTCAGGGGTGACAAGGTAAACGCATTAGCTCATAAAGAAAGTTACCCATTCCGCACTGGTTAGCTCATAA
>CAZJME010000124.1:0-2161 GCA_964547235.1 uncultured Candidatus Saccharibacteria bacterium | reverse complement strand
AGCTTAATGTGCTTATGCTCACCATTACTCATACGTTGCAAGGCCGAATTAGGCTCGCCCTGTGAACCGGTACACACCACCACCAGCTCGTTATCCTTAAAATTGGCAGATGAAGCGATCGGCACAAAGGTTCCTTTAGGAATACGCACAAAACCATGGCGCACTGCCATCTCAAGCGTGCTAATCATGCTGCGACCATCCATGGCAACTTTTTTACCGTGGTGCACGGCAGCGTTGATAATCATTTGTACCCGGTTCATGTTGGTACTAAACAATCCAATAAAGATACGTCCAGGAGCTTGGTCCATAATGTCAATGATGCTCTGTTCAATAGTACTTTCGCTTGGAGTTCGGCCCGGTCGTTCGGTAGTGGTACTCTCACTCAGAAGTGCCAAGACCCCTTCCTCACCCAACTGGGTCAAACGCTCTATATCGGTGCGTTCATGATCGAGCGGATTGGGGTCGAGCCGAAAATCTCCTGTGTTAATAAGCCGGCCGACTGGCGTATCGAGCACGATACAGGTGCTACCAGGAATTGAGTGCGTGACCCGAACTAGCTCCACGAAAAAGTTACCGATTTTGAGCCGCTCATGAGTGTTTTCGTTCATTGTTACGGTCTTAAGCTCAAAGCCCTGGGGCATTGGGAGACCAAAATTCTGAAAAATTTCTTCCACGCGGCCAATACTAAATTTAGAGCCATAAACAGGTGCTGGGAACTTTGGCACAATGTGCGGCAGTCCACCAATATGATCCAAGTGACCGTGCGTAATGACATAAGCTCGCAACTTACCACGGATCGTCTCAAGATACGTTGTATCTGCAACAGCATAGTTAATGCCGGGTAGATCGACTCCAAGGTCATTACCGCAATCCATAATGACCGCATCATTCATGTATTCAACGAGGATCATGTTCTTGGAACCACCTCCATCGAGTCCGCCAAGACCAATGATCTTAAGACGTGGCTGGTCATCAATAAAATTTGCTCGCTTCGGTTTTGGTTCGTTCTTACTACTTGCATCGAGGTATTGGTCGGCAATACGCTGTGCGTCTTCTTGGTTACGACGTTGAGCGCGCATGGCTGCCCCACGCGAGGCTCGTGAGCCGGTTGTTAATGGATTCCCTGCTTGTACCGGTTTATTACGATTATTTTTGGCCGGTTGTTGTGGCCGGTTATTGGGTCGTTGATTTTGACCCGGTTGTTGATTGTTGTTATCCATTTATATCCTTTCGTTTTGGAATTAGGAATTACTTGTTTCCAATTTTTTTATGATGAGTGGAATGCGCGCAAAATCGTCTATTAGGGTCTGGCGCAGACCACCGTTATACAGCGCTGCTGCCGGATGAAACAGTGGTAAAACCACGAGTTTTTCCGTGCCAAACGTAATACGCTTGAGCTGGCCATGAATCTGACTTATCTTGAGCCCCGGCAAAAAGGCTTCCATGCTATGCCGGCCCAAAGCGACAACCAAAATTGGTTTTATAACTTCGAGCTGACGCACCAAGTACGGCAGAAAGGCTTGTTTTTCCGCAGGTTCAGGGTCTCGGTTATTCGGTGGGCGATACTTGACGATGTTCGTAATATAAACATCAGAGCGCTTGAGCCCCACCATGTTCAGCATCTCGTCTAAAAATTTTCCAGCCGCACCGATAAAAGGTTTACCCTGTAGGTCTTCTTTCTTACCTGGTGCTTCGCCAATGAATACAACTTTTGCATTTGCACTGCCATCGGCAAACACTAGCTGCGTGGCACCGGCGGCCAGTTCTGAACAAATATTGTCGTCCAAAATTTGTTGTTTGATCATATCCAGGTCGTCTTGTTTACTCATCTATTTCACTTATGAACAGACATAGCAAAGCGATTACCGGCAAAAACCAAAAGTAGGAGCAGTAAACCGTATTGCTGCAAACTCCCGGTATCGCTGGCCCTTATAAACATCAGCCAAGCTACAGCCAAGCAGACCAAGCCTGTGAGCGCCAGCCCACCTCTGGTTTTAAGAAAATGTTTTAAGTTACTTTTTGCCATCTTTCAGCTCTCTGGCGGCGGCTTTCATGCTTAACTGCAGGCGTCCGCGGTCATCAATTGCCACCAGCTTGACGGTTACACGATCACCTTCCTTAACAACATCGCTCGGTTTGTTAACGCGCTCTTCGGCCATCT
>CAZJME010000123.1:0-2172 GCA_964547235.1 uncultured Candidatus Saccharibacteria bacterium | reverse complement strand
CTCGGGCCTTGCGGGTTCAATTTGGTTTTCGATAACATCGACTCTTGCCCGCGCTGCATCTGCAGCAGATGTACTCTCGGCGGCATGGGCACTTCCCACAGCTTGTTCGATCTGCGAAAGCGTTTGTGGCGGGGCTCTTATCTGCTCATCTGTCAGCGGCCGTAGCGGCTTACCATGCTGCAACCCAGCAGCTTCATCGGTCATTCCAGCGGCCAATGGATCGATGGGTGGCGGTGAAATATCTGGCTTGGTATTGGCACTGAGCGCCCCACCCAACGTCGGTGGTTCGAGAATCATATTAGACCCACTGACCGGAGGTTTCTGTTCGGCAGCCTTAGCACTATCCTCTTCCTGTTTTTTCTCTTCTAGTTCAGCGATTCTCTGTAGCTGACCGTTATCATCAATGTGAATTTTATCCAATTCGCTCAGCGTATCACCATCGCCCGACTCCTTGTTGGATGTATCCATTTCATCGAGTGTTTTACCGTCAGTTTTTTTCTCATCCTTGTCGTGTTGGATTGCCAACGAACCGTCGTTAGACTTGGCAGGAGCTACGGGCGGAGTACTATTGTCTGGCTTGGCTGGAGCCTGAGGTGTAGACAGCGGTTCCTGTAGTTTGCTTGCAACAAGTTGCTGGTTGGCACCCGCTTTCATAAGGGTTGCCGCCACTGTCATGGTGTGCGGAGTTGTTTTGTCGTTGCTAAAACGCTGCGTCTCAGCAACAACACCAGTCAGAAAGGCAGTAGCAATCTGCTCGTCGAGTAAAACTTTGCTACATTGCAATGGTTCGATTAGGCCTACGAGCATCTCACTCAAGCTGCTAGCCATGCCATCAAACCAGTTAATCGCACCTAAATCCGCACCGTTTTGCTGGTTGTTAACACTTGCCACAACCGCATCGTGCAATATTCTTCCGTGCGCCGTAATAGCCTGATCAAGCTCCTCGCGTTTATGCACGCCAATGGCCACAACAACATCTACATTAAAGTCACCCTGACTAAATTCCAGATCGTCTTCACTCAAACTCGTGTGGTACGGCGTGATAAAGATCTTTACAAACTTATCCTCCACTTTGTAGCGCAGTTTGTCGGCCTTAGATTTATCAAGCGCAATAATAAAATCACGCAAGCTATTAGTGTTCTTTTCGATTGTTTTTTCTGGCTGCAAGAACTCCAAAGTACTCGGAACTTCTCCGCTAAAAACTGCGGTGGCGTGTTTATCTAGTTTATTGAGCAGTAAAGTTACAGCGACCGCAGAAGCAAGCTGGTCAACCGAGGGATTGTTACTGACCGTCACTAGAACATTTTGGGCTTGGCGCAAACGTTCAATAAGTTCGCTCCGAGGATCAGCAGGAATGTCGGCGGGAGGTACAGAGGTGTTATTAGCACTACCGACAGGCATCAGCGAAGGAAAGGTAGAACTAGCGTTTACAGGCGCCAATGGATCACCGGCAGATACGTTTGGTGCAGACGGCAATGAAGCAAATGGCGGTGACATTGATCCACTATTCACAGGCATGGGGGCACTGCCACTTGAGGGTGGCGTTCCAGCCGGCTGGTTACCAGCAGGTGGTATATACGGTTGTAAAGGTGTATTTGGGTCCATAGCGTTTTTTATTTTGCCGCTTCCTTTGGAGCGTAACATAAGCGTCTTCGGTTGTCCACTCTTTATAGCTGCAATCGTATACAGCTTTGGGGTTAACACTTTACAAACAGATGTAAAGTTTGCTATAGTCGTGGGTCGATACATTCATTAATGTAAGTTAAGGAAATTACATGCCAATTATCAAATCGGCTAAGAAACGTGTTCGGGTGGCTCAGCGAGCCGCTGTCCGCAACAGCAAGACCAAGCGCACTCTTAAAAGTGCGTTGAAAATTTTTGTAGCCACCCCAAAAACCGCGAGCTTAAGTCAGGCGCAGAGTGAGCTCGACAAAGCGGTTAAAAAAGGTATTATCACCAAGAACAAAGCTGCTCGAAAGAAAAAACAATTAGCAAACCAAGCCAAAGCTGCCGGAGTTAAGCTGACAAAAAAAGCTAAACCTGCCGTCAAAACCCCTACCAAGAAAACGCCTGCCAAGAGGCCAGCGGCAAAAAAAGCTGCCGCCAAAACAACTAAGAAATAGACCGGTGCAGCCTATTGGGGTTGTGCTTGATCGATAATGTAGCGGGTGT
>CAZJME010000122.1:0-2236 GCA_964547235.1 uncultured Candidatus Saccharibacteria bacterium | reverse complement strand
TATTTCGTGCCCGCAATCATACCTGCCAGATCAAGCATTACAATGCGCTTATCAAGTAGGCTATCAGGAACGTCTTCGCTCATTATGCGTTGAGCCAAACCTTCAACAATCGCAGTCTTTCCTACACCGGGCTCACCAATAAGCACGGGGTTGTTTTTGGTGCGTCGGTTAAGGATGGTTATAAGACGACGAATTTGAGCTTCTCTCCCCACGACTGGATCAAGTTTCTTATCCCTTGCTTGCTGTGTTAGGTCGGTGCCGAAAAAGTCTAAAGCTGTCTTTCGCGTTTTTTTGCCGCGGCGTCGAGTTGACGACCCCCCACCGCTGCTTTGCTGCCGATTCAAGAATTGCTCTAGTTGGTTGGTGAGTGTATCTACGTTAATATTCATATCTCTTAGTAGAACCGTTGCGCGAGCATTTTTCTGCGACAAAATACTATACAGAATATGTTCTGTACCACAATAATCTTGCGCATAATCCTGAGCGATGTCATAGGCCATTTTCAGAGTTAATTTAGCAGTTTCACTTAGCCCCTTTGCGCCCATATTGATAACCATGGTTTTAGGAGTCAGATTCAAGGCTAATCGTGCTCGATCAAGTGTAACGCCAACGTCTTCCAGCATTTTTGCACCCATACTGCTTTCTTGAGCTAAAACGCCCAAGAGCAGATGTTCCGTGCCGATATAGGCGCTGCCAAAACTGCGAGCAATCGCGTCTGCGTGTTTTAAACTCTGCAGCGCATTGTCAGTAAGATGATTTAGGAACTCTTGAAAGTCAGGTGAGTTTTGCATGGTACTGTAATAATAGCAAACTAGCACTCGCCATGCAAGAGTGCTAGTTAATTGTTTTTTTGTGTTTGGGATTTGAGCCTCAACCGTGGCTAAGCATAAGCATTGAGGTAGATAACCGCTTTAAATAACTATTATTCGCCGTGTTCCTCAATGGCTTCTAGCAAGCTGTTTTCTAGTTGTTCTTTCTTTTTCAGCTTTGGCACGGGGCGCCCTTCGTTTTTTTCAGGAACAGGAGCAGCCTTTTCGGTTTCTGCACTAATGTCGAGGTCATATCCGGTCAGTTTACTGGCCAAGCGTACGTTTTGACCGGCCTTACCAATGGCAATGCTCTGTTGATCTTCGGGCACAATGACTTCAGCCTTTTTGTCGGCTTCATTGATGATAACTTTGCTGACTTTTGTTGGACTAAGTGCATTTATGATGAACTCTTTAGGGTCTTCACTCCATACAACAATATCAATCTTTTCTTGCTCACCAACTTCACTCATGACGGCGTTAACACGTGTACCGTGACCACCGACGAAAGTACCAACTGGATCCACGCCTGGCACAGTGCTTGCTACCGCAATTTTACTGCGCACTCCTGCCTCGCGGGCAATCGCTTTTATTTCAACTGCACCACTCTCCATTTCAGGAACCTCGGCACGGAAAAGATGCTCGATAAAGGTACCGCTGCCACGGCTAACTACTAGCTGTGGGCCACGCTGTTCTCTCTCGACATCTTTTAAAAACACTTTAAGGCGCTGTCCAGGGTAGTATCGCTCGCCCTGGATTTGCTCACTTCGCGGCATAATGCCTTGAGCCTTGCCAAGGTCAATGCGTACAATCATGCCCTCAACTCGCGAAACAATACCATTGATAACGGTGCCGATTTTGTCATCGTATTCTGCCATGACAATTTCTCGTTCTGCCTCTCGAAGCCGCTGCAAGATAACTTGTTTGGCAGTTTGGGCAGCAACACGACCAAAGTTCTCGACTTTTTCGTGAATTTCTACTGTTTCACCTATTTTGGCATTTTTACGAATCGCCTGTGCTTCCGTGAGGCTAATCTCAAAGTGTGGGTCTCCAACTCTCTCGACAACTTCCTTACTGATGTAGGCGTCAACTACCCCTGAATTAAGGTTCATCGTAACGCGCACCTCTTGCTCTCGGTCACCATAGTCTCGCTTATAGGCGGCCGCCAGAGCTTGCTCTACGATTTCCTGTACAGTTTCTTCTGGCAAGTTTTTTTCCTCAGCAATCGTCTTAACGGCCAAGGCGAGCCCTTTCATGTCTAGTTCCATAGCATCGTCTCCTTCGTATTTTTATGAGCTTATTATATGAAAAAATCCGACCTGCCGGCCGGATGTCACTACATGCAGTATACCACACCTATTTGTTGTAGACAATACCCCTAAATTCTAGAACCAAACGCAACCTGCCTTAAGTCTAGCCGTTTGCCTGGG
>CAZJME010000121.1:0-2247 GCA_964547235.1 uncultured Candidatus Saccharibacteria bacterium | reverse complement strand
TAAGTTTGCCGTGATCGTCGAATGCACCAAGTCCGATAGCAAAACCATTGGGTACAGGCAGGCCATGCTGCAAGAGTTTTGCGAGGTTGGCAGCTTTGCCGCCATATCTTTTTACGTCTGTTGCCTGTATTAAGTTTTCAACCTCCATATCCTGTACATTATAGCAGTTTACCATTGCTCGCTTTGCCGTTTCTGCCGCTGTGCGGTAGCCAAACCGACAGACCTGACCACTAGGCGGTAAGGTCTGCGTTCGTCACGATCCTCCCTCAAAAAAATGGTTCTAACCTTGTTGTGCAAAGGCATCGATAGCGGGCGCAAAACCTCACTAAGCGTCAGCTCTAAGCTGGATCTTTCTTTTACAACACATTTTTGATTCAATAGCTAAACGGTAATGCTACAATGAGGGCTACATGAGGAGGCATGTATGGAAACGGGTGGTGCCTC
Organism: uncultured Candidatus Saccharibacteria bacterium; assembly: GCA_964547235.1. Classification (GTDB taxonomy): domain Bacteria; phylum Patescibacteriota; class Saccharimonadia; order Saccharimonadales; family AWTP1-31; genus CAZHBD01. Next base: position 1,803 of record CAZJME010000121.1, on the reverse strand, counting down.
GTCGGCGGGTTTATATCGAAATACTGCCGGGCGTTTTGCTGGCAGTAACAAGTGTTGGTGTGGTTAGTGCAGCGGTGGCAAACGGTCAGATAAGCGGCATACACACGACAGCGTCTGCCGGTCGAACAGTCCAAGAGCAAAGCTCTAGTGCAGCTGCACACCCAAACGCGGGACGTGCAGACACACCAAGCAAACAACAGGCAAACAATAACCTATCAACAGGGATTATGGAGACCGCTTTGGGTCGAGTGCAACACGATCCCCATTTAATAAATACCGTGGATAGTCTGGCGCCGCGACAGATGTGGTTTATCTCGACACCAACTACTACAGCGAACGCAAAGGAGTTGGCTCAGGACGCTGCCGATAAGCTATTGGCAATTTCTCGATCCGGCATGCAATCATTGGCTGTCATGGAGCCAACTACCTCTAACGGCGATATAGCCGACTTTGGTGTGTATACCGGTGGTGGTTACGATGCTTCGCTGCGATTGTTCTACCAAGAACTAAAAAACCGAGGCATAACCGATGGTGCAATGGGTATGTGGGTTATTATGCCCGAAGCAAATATGCCAGAGTGGGGGCAAGCTGATCCTGCTATTGTCTCTAACTGCATTGCTCGCACCGCCCGCATTCAAAAAGAAATATTTCCCTCGAGTTTGGCAACAGTTATGTTTAACAGTGAAACATATCCGGGCAACGACACCAGCTATAGCCAGGGTCAATACAAAAGCCTGGTTCCGTATGTACAGAGTATACCGAAGGGGCTGATTGATAGTTTTGGGCTGCAGGGCTTTCCGTGGGCGCGCGCTGCGAATCAGCCGGGAGAAAGTAATTTGGAACCAAAAAGATTTCTGCGAGTAGAGTTTGCCGTTGAAGCAGCACGAAGCCTCGGTGTTGGTTCGGTGTGGCTCAATACTGGCAGCTTTGCAAAAATGTACGCTCACCAGCCCGGGGCAACCGTTGTTGCCAGTTCTGCTGATCGCCAAAGCATTCTTAATGGCATCCGTGATCAAGCAAAAACAGTTAAGGCAAGCGGAATGAGCGTAGCAATAAATATGTTCACGGAAGATAAGTCGCGAACCGCAGAGGGTACGGACTGGTCGTTTCAGGGTGCTGACGCTAGTTTATTGCAAACTTTTTCGACGCAACTTCAGCAGGCTGGTATAGGTTTGTGGCGTTTTTAGAAGCGTTCGCTAGAGCTGGGATGTAACTTCATCGAGAGCGCCGCTGTAAGTTTTGACCGTTAGGCCGCTGTCATGGATAGCTTTAAGCTGCTGCACGAAGTCGGAAGTATATGTGTCAAACTGACCGATATCTGTATTCCATACTTTGTGATATACCAGCACCAGCCAGGTATTTGTGGCTTTGGCTTGGTCAAGCCAACTCTGGTATTCTGCCATGGTCGTTGTTGACTGCAGGTTCTGCACACGAATACGGTAAATGTCAAAGTTGTCTTTAGAGTTGTAGCCTTCATCAACGGTCCGATGCGAACGGTAGTATTTTTTGATCTGTGTAATCACTTTTGCATCGTAATCACCGTAAGGCGAAGCGAAATCTTGAACGGGAGCTCCAATAAGATTCTGCAAATATGACTGCGACTGCTTCAACTCTTTAGTGAGCTGCGAGGCACTGATTTTTGTCAGGAATGGGTGCGTAATGGTGTGGGAACAAATCTCATGCCCTGCGTTTTTGAAGGCTAGAACCGTGGCTGGATTTGCTGGATCTTCTTGGACGAATTGGGTTGAGTAACACTGTGTGCTCTTGTAGCCATAACTCTCCATCATAGGCAGCACCGTTTGG
>CAZJME010000120.1:0-2291 GCA_964547235.1 uncultured Candidatus Saccharibacteria bacterium | reverse complement strand
GCATACGTGGAATAAGCCGGCTCAATGTGCAGAAAGGCTCGAGGCGCATTCAGGGAGCATCGTTCTTCAGCCCGACAGCGAGTCACCCGATAGTGCAGGATTTAATCCCTATATATCCTTTACTCACTATAGCGAAAATTCAGTTAGTGGAGTCAATGTGGTATGTGAATACTTTGTGCTTAAGCAAGGCGGGGCTGAAGAACCTTTGGACAACAATAACAATCCTGCTGCAACTGTTGGCACTAGTAATTATACATGCGACCGAAGTGTAAACAAGGTCAGTATTAGCAGTTCATTGAAGGCGGGTGATCAAGTGTGCGTACGCGTTTCAGCAGAAGTAACCACCGGAACCCTTGATTCGACACTAGGGCCGGGAGAGATACGGTACGACAGCTCGCATGCTGTTGTTGCACATGGTCCAAAGACCGAGCTGGTCGGTGGTAAGTTTTGTGTCCCCATTGTCAATAAACCATACGTGTCGGTCTATGGCGGAGACGTGACGACAGGAACAGGATTTAAAAGTCCTAGCAGTCCTTTGTGCCCATCAACACTAACCCTTCCAACGAAATATAGTGGCAATACAACAGCTAACCTGCGAGGAAGCAATCAGGGTTCTGGTGCTCAACTTGCAGTTTTTGCCTTGGGAGTGATTAACTCGTCTACTAGCAATGGCTTTGCTACTTCTATCTTGCAACCAGATCCGGTGGATATCAACCGACTTGCTTTTGCCAACTCGGGCGTGACACCGTCAGGAACGACAGGCAAGTTTGAATCCCTGCCATGCATCCATGACTTTGTGAGCGACCAGAATAGCGAATCATTAGGTGATGATATAATTGCTCAAAATAGTGCTAAAAGTATCACCATCGGATCGACTCCGAATGCTATTGTGGGGATTCATAAAGTTAACACTTCAAGCTTTGCGCCCGGCCTGACGATAATAGATGGTGGTACATTGTCGCTGGGTAGCAAGCTCAAAATATATGTTAATGGTGACGTTGTTATTAAAAACAATATAACTTACTATAACTCCGGTGAAGAGCCGGGAGACGTTGGAGATATCCCAAGTTTCCAGCTTGTCGTGTATGGCAACATCTACATTTCAAACAACGTCACCAACTTGGACGGCCTGTACGTAGCTCAGCCATTGGCGGACGATAGTCGCGGTACAATCTTTACCTGTACAAAGCAGGACGGGAACGCCTTTACGACCGACCAGCTATTTAGTGAGTGTAGTAAACAATTGACGGTCAACGGTTCTTTTGTCGCGAAAGATGTAAAGCTACTAAGGACATTTGGTTCTTTGAGGAACGCTGGTACAGGTGAGACGCCAGAGCCTACGAGCACTCATACGTGTGATAGCAACGGTGTTTCTAGCAGTGCTCGTGTTTGTGCTGGCGAGGTGTTCAACTTCAACCCGGAAACCTTTATATCGCAACCATCTTCGGACGGTGACTCGCAATCAAAAGTTAACCAATACCTTAAAGTTTTACCACCGGTTTTGTAAATAAAAAACAGTTGCAGATACACACAAGGCTTATGCTATAATCAAGCTAATTATGAGCATACTGAGTGGGGTATCAGAATTTTTCGGACTGGATATAGGCACCACGGCGATTCGCTTGGTCGAGTTGCATGGTTCCGGTCAGGTAAAGGCTTTGGTGAAGTATGCGTACTTGCCAGTGGACAGCAAGATCGCTCTCAGCGACTCCAAGGTGGACCAACAGAAATTAGTTCAGTCTGTGCGTGATCTGTTAGGACAAGCTAGAGTAACTACCAGAAACGTGGCCGTGGGCTTGCCTAGTCAAAAAGTCTTTTCTACTGTAGTAGACATCGATCGATTGAGCTCAGGAGAGATAGCAAAAACCATTCAATACCAAGCCGATTCACTTATCCCGACTCCGCTAGCCGACTCCAAAATAGACTGGGCAATTTTAGGTGACTCGCCTAAAGATAAAAACAAAGTAGAAGTCTTACTAACGAGCGTCACTAATGATTTCATCGAGGCTCGACTTGATATGCTTGAGTCAATTGGCCTTAATGTCATTGCTTTTGAGCCAGATCATATGGCTTTGGCTCGTGCGGTAGTTCCTGCCGAAGCAACAGCGCCGCAGATGGTGGTAGACATTGGCAGCAAATCAACAGATCTCGTGGTTAGTATGGCGGGTGCGCCTCGTTTAGCGCGTTCTATTCCAACAGGTTATGAGGCGATTCTACGTGCCGCCAGCCAGAACCTTAATATTGACGAGAAACAATCCCAGCAGTTTGTAAACAAGTTTGGTCTTAGCAAG
>CAZJME010000119.1:0-2323 GCA_964547235.1 uncultured Candidatus Saccharibacteria bacterium | reverse complement strand
CAAAGAAAAAACGGCGCCTGAGCGCCGCATTTCCAATTTTTGTCCATTTTTGGTGGGGATGAAAGGACTTGAACCTTCACGCCTTGCGGCACATGCTCCTAAGGCATGCGTGTCTACCAATTCCACCACATCCCCAAGATGTGTGACCGCTTTATTTTACGGTAAAGCGCGATAAAAGGCTAGTTGGCCGTCACCATATTTCTGGTGCTCTAAAAGATCGCAGTTTACAAAACTCGGTAGTTCGATAGCTCCGGGCCAGCTCAGAACAAAAAGCCCTTGAGGGCGAAGATGTTCACCAAGCTTGCTAAGGGAGGAGAATTGCAGCTTATCATATGGTGGGTCGGCCAAGATTATATCAAACTTTTGATCTTGGGCTGTTTGCGACCAGTTTAAAACAGTTGTAGATATTAGTTTTACATTATTCAAACTAAGAGCTTTGATATTATCATTTATAGATTTTTGGGCATTGCGGTCAGCCTCTATTAACGTTGCTGTTTTGGCGCCGCGACTAACGGCTTCGAAAGCTAACGCGCCACTGCCGGCAAAACAGTCAAGAATGTGAAGTCCGGTGATATCACCAAGTTTATTAAATAAGGCCCCGCGCATCTTCTCGCTCATTGGGTGAGTATGGTGACCGCGTGGAGCGGCAAACTGACGACCACCCAAGTCGCCGGCTATAACTCTCATTTTTTATGCTTAATTAAATCCGCGTCCAGCAATGCGCAATACCAAGCCAGCGCAACGGTTTTAATAATGGAAGGCGCCAATTTTTGTCTCGTATCCAGAGCGAGTTTTGTTGTCCAACCACGCTTATAATAACGATTAAACATATCTAGAACGGCAATCTCGCGCGCCGTACGTTTAAACCATTCAACAATACCAATATCTCGAATCAGTAGTACGTCTTCAGCGGTCGGAACGGACTCGCTGAATGCTAGCGGCGCTATGATGGTAGCAATTCCGATTTCAAACAATCCATGAGCGCTAATAAGCCCTTTTGGACCCCACATTTTCCAATTGTTTTTTACCTTTTCACGTTTTGTGTCTCCTGGCATGACCAATTTTTCTTTGATAGTAGTGCGCGTCTCAATCCCTTCGCCGCGCAATTCGGTAAGTTTTTTTTCGTAAGGATAGTGATGGGCAGGAGTTAAGCCGTCCACTAATGCATGCGCTAACCAAGCAGCTTCGAAAGCAACACGCACCTCGTTTTTAGCCTTTAGTTCATGGACGAGCAAATTGTAATGGTGGTCAATGAGATCAAGCAATTGTGAATCGTCGTCATCAAAAGGACTGTAATAATGCCAGGGTTCATCTTTGGCGGGGCTTTTTCGCTTTATTCCATCCGGTCCGTTTTTACCTTCGAAATGCAGAATTTTGCGAGATGGGGGAAATATAGAACTATCATCTAGAAGTTTGGAGAGGTGGTTTCTTGCGACTCGGTCAATTTTTTGATGTGCACCTAAGAAACGACCAGAAGCAGAGGTTAGTGTTGTACCAGAATACATATATTTAATTATATTTAGTTTAAATTTGTTACAGCGCGTAGTCGCTCCACGCGCTCAGCAAGCTGCTTATATTGTAGCAGGTTTTGACCCTGCTCAATGAATTCCTGCGCGGCAGACCGTGCCTCTTCGATAAGCCTTGCATCGCCAAGCGTTGCTAGTTTTAAATCAAGTTGTCCGTGCTGCAGCGTCCCGTAAATTGCTCCTGGACCACGTAGTTCTAGATCTAGCTCAGCAAGTCGAAACCCATCGGACGAACTGGCTAAAGCGCGTAGTCGGCGGCTTGGAGCTTGCGCATCGGAAAGCAGGAGATAACAGTAACCCTGATACTCGCTCCGCCCTACTCTTCCGCGAAGCTGATGCAGTTGTGCTAACCCAAAACGCTCAGGGTTCTCGACCATCATCACGGTGGCGTTTGGTACATCGACTCCTACCTCTATGACGGTTGTGCTGACTAAAACGTCAATTTTATGTTTTGCAAAAGCCTGCATGACGGCTGCCTTCTCTTCACTTTTTTGTCGTCCATGCAATAGAGCTACACGATAGGCCACAAAAGGGCCGGTTCGTAGCATCTCGAAGGTTTGCTTAGCTGAATGTATAGGTAAGGAGGTTACATCATCTATAGCCGGACAGACCACAAATGCTTGTCGTCCGAGCTCAAGCTCTTTCTTTACTGCATCATATAACTTTAGCCGGCTAGACGAAGGCATTAGCTTAGTTTGTATGATCCGCCGGTTGCTTGGCTTGTGACGCAATACGCTAATATCAAGCTCACCATAGAGGGTCAGCGCAAGACTGCGCGGGATTGGCGTGGCACTCAT
>CAZJME010000118.1:0-2457 GCA_964547235.1 uncultured Candidatus Saccharibacteria bacterium | reverse complement strand
TTAACGCCAGAGCAGGTACGAGAACTTGGTGGTCAGGCGGTTTTAGCCAACACCTATCACTTGATGTTGCGACCCGGCGCCGAACTTATAGAGCAGGCGGGTGGGTTAGGTAACTTCATGCACTGGGAAGGGCCTACGTTCACTGACAGCGGGGGTTTTCAGGTCTTTAGTTTGGGTATGGCTTACAGGAAAGGTATTGACGCTACGACACATAGCATAAAGGGTGATGCCAAACAGGCAACGCACAGTCATGCGCAACTTGCTAAGGTCGATGACGAGGGAGTTAGTTTTCGTTCTCATCTAGATGGTAGCAAATTACGCATGACACCTGAGTTGAGTATGCAATTGCAGTGGCAAATTGGCGCTGATGTACATATGGCTTTTGATGAGCTTACTTCTCCTCTGGCCGACAAAAGATATCTGCGCCGTGCCATGGAGCGGACGCACGCTTGGGTGAAACGTTGTGTGGCAGAACACGAAAAGCAGTGGGAAAAGAATCAAAAAGCCGACCAGCCCTACCAATCGTTGTGGGGTGTGGTTCAAGGGGCACGCGAGGAGGATTTGCGGCGTGAATCGGCACGCTTTCTTGGTTCGCTCGATGTTGATGGCTTTGGTATTGGCGGCGTTTTTGAGCCGGGTGAAATAGCTGATGTTGTCCGCTGGGTAAACGAAGAGTTACCAGAAGATAAACCCAAACATTTGCTAGGGATTGGCAGTGCTGTTAGTGATTTATTTTTGGGTGTCGAATATGGCGTTGATACGTTTGACTGCGTGGCTTTTACCCGCCAGGCCCGTAACGGTGCGATTTACACCGCTGCAAAGCGAATAAATATCAAAAATCAACAATTCTCGCGCGATTTTTCCCCTCTCGATCCAACTTGTAGTTGCTACACGTGTCGTAACTTTACGCGGGCTTATGTACATCATTTATTCAGATCGGGAGAAATGTTGGCAGCTACGCTGGCGTCAATTCATAATGAATTTTTTGTAGTTCATGTGGTGGATGAAATTCGCCAATCAATTATTGACCAGACTTTTAGTGAGCTAAAAGAAAAGTTCCTCAAAGCCTATCCTGTGTAAAGTTTTTATGTCAACAAAAACCTCACAGACTATTTTAGTCGTACGAAAGCACGAGGAGATTTACGGTTAGCTGCTACTCCTCGTCTTTGCCTTATGTTTGGTTGGCAGATTGCTGCTACGTCGACACGGTGCTTCAGTCCAGCATTATATTCCTAGTCAACCGGCCAGTATCTGATCACCTCTGGCAGAGGAGTCATATTACGCGTCGCAAGATAGTGCAGGCCAAGATTGCGAAGGGCTTGGGCGACACGCAGGGCAGAGGTGTCGATAGTGTCGCTAACATCGATTTCGGTGTGGGCGAGCAGTTTTGTCGATTTAATGTCGGACGAAAATGGTGAATCGTCCTGTGGCTCACATTCCTCTTTGGCACGAGCTAGAGCTGAGCGACGTGCATCATCATGAGGTTGACTTGTATGCTTCGGGTCAGTCATATCTGTCAGATAGCGATCGTCGCTTATGCTTGTGCTGCTCACCACCAACGACACTATATACCCGCCTCGTGCCCTAATCTCACTGGCATCAGCCGGGTGTCGTATTTTTTCGACGATATGAACACCACGATTAAATTTGGTTAACGCGTCAAATACTTCCTGCCCCTTTCCTTGGGAACGAAGCGATTCATGAAACTCTCGCAAATGTTTTGGGTTGGGTTGTTCCGGACTATGGTAGTCTAGGTGGCTTAATAACCAGCTGAGGTGGTGAATTTGTATCTCGCCGAGTTCTTCAATAGCTCGTGTTGGGTGTGGGCTTTCACCAAGAGGACCGATGGTCAAGAATTCTATGTCGTGCAAACGTCGACTGATAGTGGTGCTGCCAACTCCTGGATCACCAACAAAGCCCACAACAAACGATTCAAATGACTTTGGTTGATAGCCTTCCAAGGACTCCATGGCGGTCATCTCGCTAATAGTAGCATAAGTTATCAAAAAAATTTCTAATATATTGAAATGTGTTGGTAATTATGAATGCGGTTGTGTTATACTAAAATCCTAGTATGGAAATACCAAAGCATACTAGCGAGAAGCCGGAAAACGACCGCCCTCAGGGCGGTCTTTTTTTATGGCCTGAGATGGTTGTTGACAGGCTTACCATAACGACGATTGCTCAACTTGGTAATAAAGCTCTTTCTAGTCAACGGGCTCAGAAAGAGTTACGCTTAGCTTTGACGGAATGGGAAATTCGGCAAAAACGAGGTAAGCATGGCTCGTACGGAGAAGAAATTGAAAGACTTATCGCAGAACCTCCAGATATTCCAGAAAGAACGGCGCGCTATCCTGATATGCGTGGCGCTATTGGTGAGATAGAGAATCTCTATTCGCTGCCTGCTGCGTCTAATGTTGCCTTTAACTTTATCGATCAAATACCCATTCTGGCTAA
>CAZJME010000117.1:0-2505 GCA_964547235.1 uncultured Candidatus Saccharibacteria bacterium | reverse complement strand
CCCCGACGGCTAGTGAGATTCAGATTAAACCACATGGTGTGGCATACACTATCAAAGCTAGTTTGATGAGCGATGCACGGCTGGCTGCCGGTAGTTATCTGGCGCTTAAGGATAAGCTCCAAGCAGACCATATCACCCCAGCCGAATATGTCGATGTTCGGGTAGAGGAGAAGGTCTACTATAAGTGAGGGCAGGGGTGCGCCCTTCGCGCCCAGCCGAATGGTCCTTTATCCACCAATACCACGTTTTGCGTTGCCAGATAGACCGTTTCATACAGCAAAGAAAGGAACCAACGCTTAGGTGACCACCTATTCTCCCCTAATCATGTTCGCAAAATGTTCAGTTTCTAGAATGCCGCTCGTTTTTTGAGAAAACATATGGAGGCTACAAAGTCTAAGAAAAGTCAAATTTATAAAAAACTCAATTGGGCGGGGGAAAACATAAAAAAATATAGAAAGGCACAAAAGTCAAATATTGCAAATAGCGTTGTGGAAAACTATCCAAACGCTACGCTGTTTTTCGTAAAGTACGTCCCGCCGGGCGTACCTAAGCGGACGGTAAAAGTAACCATGCGTTAATGCGATAGAGTGTTTTATAGCGATACGGCAAATTCATAGTCATTACTCCCCTATAGAAGAGGTACCGTTAATCATACCTTATCTAAATAACAAAGTCGCAAAATATACATTGTGCGACGTAATATCTATAGCTCGGGTGAGTGCTCTTGTTTTGGCTGGTTTGTGGTTTTCTTTATACTTCAGAGCTTTTATTTTTGTTTTGTTGCATTTCCCTGCAGCAATTACATGGTCATTGCTGACCTTTTACGGCAACGGCGCGTCTAGTGCTCTAGTGACTTATAATCGTCTAGTTCGCAAATTGTTCACATTATGGCAAGAGTTCATTCATAATGCGTCAATTACGCTTTGCGGTGGTCCCGCACCCGTTACAAAGACAACATTATGGAATAAAGAGTTTGGAGGTACAGTAAGCGGAAATTCTTCTGTTCCTACTAATGGGTCAATATCTACAAACCATGCTGCCGGTGGCTCCCCGTTTTCAAAGGGGCTACCATACACGACTTGCGGTGGGTGGTCTGCGTTACTTTGAACTATAATGTCCTTGAAGCTTAATCGTGGATCGTGTGCGCTGATTTCTTCAAAATATCGCTTTACCCCTAAGCGGTAGGTCCTCTCTTGCTCTGGCGGCAGGCGGCCATCTCCTTCCGGCTCTATAGTTATTACTTTTGCACCCAATAGGTAACCTTCAGGCAATAAGCCAGGCGTAACCGGGGTACGCTCAAAAGAAAGGCTAGGATTATCCAAAATAAGACCATAGGTACGGCCAACTATCCTTATATTGCAGTGTCTACCCACTAGATTAAAATACTTCTCTGCCCGACCGAGACGGTGAACGAGTGGTTCATCGGGCCCCGAAGTTTTTACAGGACGCACAAAAGTAGGCAGTCCACGTGCTGCAGCTTCTTTATACTCGTCTTTAGAACAAAGAACCTCTGCTTGAGGAAAAAACTGCTAGGTTTAGGCCTCCATGTCGTACAGTCGCCGCCATGGTAATTCTTAATCAGCCAGGGTGTAGGTAGCTTTAGCGACGCGTTTGAATTGATCTTTGCCCTGCAGATTCAAGAGAATGGTTGTTTCTTTCACCTGTCGGCTTTTGAGGACACGCTTGACGATTTCGTCACGATGCAGTGGCTCGCCGGCTTCTTTGAGGACTTCGCTGATGATATCGGCTACCGTTCCCTTCTCGTAGCCCCATTCTTTCAGGGCGTAAATACCTCGACCGATGAGCACAAAGCGATTATCCTTGATCAGTTCATTATGAATCGCCTGAGTGGTAACATCTTTGCGTTTAAAATCGCTATCTTTGATAGCTTTAGAGATCTCGTTAAAGTGCATTGGTTTACTGTTGTCATGCAAAATAACATAGATTTTGTCACGGATATTCTTTGGGTTGACCATCGGCCATTTAACTAGTCCCCAACGCTTGTTTAGGGTTGCTATATTCTTAGAAACACCAGCGATGGCGGCAACGTGCTTGTCGTCCCCGTTTTTGACTGCTTCAGCAACCTTTTTGATGCCTGTCGGCTCGCCGATTTTCTTGATGGCGTCGATAACTTTGCTGACCTGCTCTTTCAAGGCCTTTTCGTCATGAGCTTCTTTGATGGCCACTGAGTGATGATAGTGATCGTTGTCTTCAATGACAACGAGCTTCGGGCTTAGTGATGCCAAAAAGGAGACGCGCGCCTGGTTGAGGCGGCCATTGTCTTTCGTGACCTTGGCGGTTAGGTCGCTAATGCGGGCCACGTTGCCGAATTGTTGTAGTTCACCGATAAAGCGCTTCTCGATTTCTTTGATATTCGGTAGCTCGCTCGAAGAGGCCTTGAGACGTTGCACTACAGCTTTTTCGAGCTGACGAACTCGTTCACGGGTAATTCCCAGCAATTCCCCAATCTGCTCAAGAGTTTCTTTGCGATCAAACAAACCGAAA
>CAZJME010000116.1:0-2514 GCA_964547235.1 uncultured Candidatus Saccharibacteria bacterium | reverse complement strand
GGTAGCTGTAAAAACACGAGCTTAACAAAGAACACGTCAAGACCAACGGATTATGAGTACCACAAAAGCAGCGAAACTGATCGGAAGTGAAACCAGCCATATGCTTAAGAATAGTATGGTCTTTGTACCCAAACGAAGTTCGTGGGTTGCCCCAAAAAATACTTTTCCGCTGAGTATGTAGCGCCGAACACTTTGTTTGGCCTCCAATAACATAAGACCCGGAAATAGAATCAGGACCCATAACACGACATCAATCATGGCACTAGCTCTGGTTCTTGCTGTAGTTTTACGCCAAATTTCTTTTCTACGCTCGCTGCAATTTTATCTCGGAATTTCAATAGGTCCGTAGTTGACGTGGCTTTTTCGTTTACGATGACGAGTGGTTGATGTGGCCATGTAGCCATCCCGGTAGCTCTATCGTGAAAGTCTTTGAAGCCGGCATTTTCTATCAACCAGGCAGCCGATAATTTTACCTTATTCCTAGGCATTTCCCAGTGTGGAATTTGAGGAAACCGTTTAGCCAGTCCGCCATAAAAGGATTTCGTAACAATGGGGTTTGCAAAAAAAGAACCATTGTTGGCGATCTTGCTGGGGTCTGGTAATTTGGCGCTACGAATAGCGATTACCGCATCACGAATTGTTTGAGGGGTTACTGCGCTTTTGTGATGCTCGCGAAGGTAGGTGGCAAAAGCTGGATAAAAAGGTGGGCGAGGGTTAATTCGCCGCAAGTAAAAAGTCAGTTCGATAATAGCGAACCGACCGGCATCTGTTGTCTTAAAGCGGCTCGTTCGGTAGCCAAAGCCACAATCATCACCCGCCAACATGATAAATCGCTTCGCTTTTGTATCGTAAGCCTCAATGCTAACGAGAGTTTGAGCCACCTCTTGACCATATGCACCTACATTTTGGAGAGGCGTCGCGCCGGCAGTGCCAGGGATAAGACTGAGCGCTTCGATGCCATGCAAACCAGCCTTAACACTGCGGTCTACTACCGAGTCCCAGTTTTCGCCCGCTCCGACAGTTAAGTAAAAGTACTCTTTATTTTCGGGTCGTAGTTCGTACCCAGGTATGGCATTTACGATTACTAAACCTTTAAAGCCGTCGTCGCTCCATACGATATTACTGCCGCTACCTATAACTTTAAAGGCGAGTTTACGTTCCTGAGCCCACTTGATGGCATTGACTAGTTCATGCTTGTCGTCGATGGTCACGAGATAGTCAGCAAGGCCACCTAGTCTCATGGTGGAATAATTTGTGAGCGAAACATGACGACTAATATGCATCATAGTTATTATACGGTAAAACTTGTGCTTGCACTGTTTTAGTCTGAAAGAGTACCATTGAAAGATGAATGAGGAGCGGATGAACAGTAAACCCTTTAAGATTTTAGGCAGTACTTTAAAGAAAATGCGGGAAACCAAGCGGTTGAGTGTGGCAGAAGTCTCCGGTGCCGTCGAGATTGACGCCAATACGTTAGAGCTTTATGAGACAGGCAGCCAGCGACCAAGTGAAGACATACTCATGCTCATCATCAGCCACCTTGATCTTAAGGACGACGAAGCGACAAAGCTATGGGAGCTCGCTGGCTACAGCAGCGATAATAAGCATTCGGACCAGACGTTTGAACTTGGTCAGCAAGTAGCCATGGTTATGCCCATGGATGCCCGCGTGGTCTACACCGATATGGTGCACGTAATGGTCAACGATTATGGCGTTGTCATGAACTTTATGCAAGGAGCTGGACCCGGGAATCAACCACTGGCGGTAGCGCGAGTTGGTATGAGTAAAGAACACGCCATGAGCGTTATTGACGTGTTACAAAGATCTCTCAACCAACCTAGTGCGGCACCAAAGATGATACCTTCGTCTACGAAAGATAATCATCAAGAAAAACAGCAGTCCGAATAATGGGTCTGCGGCACGAAAGAGGCGAGCGCCAGCAGGGCGCAGTATCGTTAGCAACTTCTCCTGCAGAATTTAACCGACGAGCAGCTATAGCTGGTGGGATTGGTGTCGGTATGCTTGTTGGAGCTCGGGTTGTTGGTGGTGAGTTGCTAGATAGAGGCGACGCTATCGTAGATCGAGGAGCAGGCCTGACCACCGAATTACAAGCGACTATCGGCGGCATAAAACCGCAGATTGAACGGGCGATTAAACAAATTGATGTGGTTAAAGATGCCTGCAATGGGGTAGCACCGCACCTTGGGGATCTCGAAGACTTACAGGGTACGCTTTTGGCAATTCTTGGGGTCATGGATCCTAAAGTGGCAGCAGGCTTGCAACCCACAACGACTCAACCCGCAGCCAACGGTATTATTGGCGATTCTGCGAACTACCAGACAGCGCCGGAGGTGAAGCCGGGCGGCTAATGTATGTTTTCTTACTGCCATTTAGTGGGTTGCTCTGGTATTGTCGCACAGAGAGGGGGAATATGGCTCAGCAAATCCTAGTGCCTCGCTATTATCTACGCGACAGCGAAACTAATGAGCTTTGGTGCTTTGTGTTCCATGCCAA
>CAZJME010000115.1:0-2658 GCA_964547235.1 uncultured Candidatus Saccharibacteria bacterium | reverse complement strand
CACTACTAGTCACTAATGGGCCAGTTTCCTTAAGTAATTTGGCAAGTTTTTTGTCTGCCACTATGCGAACAGCCAAACCATCGGCACCCTGACGCAGATAGTTCGTCTTTGGATCACCAGAAGGGATAACTATACTGACTGGTCCAGGCCAATATTGTTCAACGGCCCTTAAATAGCGTTTTTTAAGGCCTAAACTGACCAGTTGATCAATATCGGTTGCTATAATCGTACCAGGCTTACGATCTCTCTTCTTTAGCGCATATAGTCGTTCCACCGCATTTTCTTGGGCTGCAATACAAACCAAGCCATACACCGTATCTGTCGGCAAGACACCAACACCACCACGATGCAGCAAAGCAATTAAATTCTCGTCTGTAAGATCCTCAAAAACTGCGGCCATCCCTGATATACTACCACTATGTTCTTCTCCGCCATAGATGCAGCCAACAGATTAACGCTCCTTCACCATCCGCGTGATTGGCTTAACCAGCATGGGCTGAATATCCTGGTCATTGTCATTGGTTCATGGATTTTGCGTCGTTTTGGTACAGCCGTTGTTTCTGGTCTCCTGCACCGAGCTGTGCGCAACCATGATTTCGCCACCGAAACCGATCGCAAAAAACGTCTTGCCACGCTCGAGAGCTTAGTTGATGCCATTGTTCGCATAGCTGTGTGGCTCATCGCCACCGTTATGATCATTGATGAATTGGGCATCAATACCGGACCACTTTTAGCTAGCGCAGGAGTGGTTGGTGTAGCTTTGGGCATCGGCGCCCAGTCCTTCATCAAAGATTTTGTAAATGGCATCTTCATCATCGCCGAGAATCAGTACCGTGTTGGAGACACCGTGACCCTCAACAATGTTTCAGGAACTGTACACGCAATTACCGTTCGTACCACCGTATTACGCGATATAGACGGCAGCTTGCATCATGTACCGAACGGCACCATAACAGTTGCGACCAATCGTACTTATGATATCGGCAAGCTGAATGAAACCATAACCGTACCGCTCGATACCGACATAAATAAGCTCGAGGAAGTTATTGGGAAAGTTGGAGAAGCGATGGTTGAAGCTAAAGATCTGGGAACAAAAATACGTACCGTACCAAAAGTTGGTCAAATAACTGGTGTGACTGGTGGGGGCTTAGCTGTCACCATTGTAGCCGACACAGACCCGGCAGCACAGTTCAAAGTTCGCAATGAATTGTATCATCGCTTAGTGCCTGCGCTTAAAAAGGCAAATATAAAGCTCGTGGTAACACCGGTCCTGCAAGTACCGATAAAAAAATAACGGAAGAGCAATAATTTATACTGGTGATTGTTTGGCCAACTAACTTCACCAACGTCAGTAATAGCTTTCTTTGGACACGATATATCCATTTTGAGTATTCAAGTTTTTCGGGTAGAATTAATGCTCTGTATGAACAGGACTTTTTTGGACATTATCGAAGGCAAGAAAGCAGCATACAAGATCTATGAAGACGCGCAAACTATTGCAATACTAGATATTAATCCTGTTACAAAGGGTCATATGTTAGTAATACCTAAGCAGCCCATAGACCATCTAGACGACTGCCCTCCGGACGTATATCAAGCAGTATTTAGAACCACGCAACAGATGTCAAAGTTAATTAAGAAAGTCTTTCAGCCCGAAAGAGTTTCTGTTGTCGTCCATGGCTACGAAATTCCTCACGCCCACGTACACGTTGTTCCTTTATATACCGGTAAGGAGCTCCATTTTGCTGACAGAAAAAAGGCTGCTCGTACCAGCGACGAACTCGCAATAGATATGCAAAAACTGCTGGAGACAGAACATTGAACACTTCAATGATTGATGGTGTTCAAATTGCTGCTGGTGGGCATGGTACACGATTGCGTGAAGATATGGATAGATTGGGGTTCCATGGTCTTCCAAAACACTTGTTGCCAACCGAAAGAGGCGGAAGCGAGACTCTTCTAGGAAGGATTGTTCGCCAGGCACAAGCTGCTCCCGGCCTCGGGCGCGTTACAGTCTTTGCAAATACAGCGAATGCAAGTATTTTACGTGAGCACCCTGATATTGATGCTGATGTTGAGATTGTTACAGACGAATTTGATAACTCGCTTGGACCTTTTACCACTCATCTACAAGCCACCGGTTCCCTAACTTTAGGTTGTGCAGGCGACTTCTATGCAGACTTTTCTTGGAAAGACTTCATTGCAGATCATCGTTCTAGGAGATTCCCTGTAAGCTTTATGGTTGCGCATACAATTCCCGTTGATGGAGGAGCGGCGTTTGAGGTAGCTGAAGATGGTCAAATAGTATCTTTGCGCCGAGCTGACCGAACCAAGACTACAGAATTAGTAAACATAGGCGCCTACATATTTAGCCCTGATGATATGTTGTTAAAAATAGTTACTGAAATGTCTCATGTCGATACTCCGGCTAAAGAAGACGTTCTGGTACAGAGCTTGATATCTAATGGGCTCGTCGGTGCGTACCAGCTTGAAAGCGCCGCTTACAACATAAATACTATCGAAACCTACACTGCTCTACTGCAACATAACGAACGCTAGTTTGGCCAGTGCAACGGTTAAAGTCCAAGAGACGAATCGCTGAGGTCGTTGGCTGAGTAATCGTTAGAGTCGTCAATTTTTTTGAGACTAGCGTCGAGA
>CAZJME010000114.1:0-2756 GCA_964547235.1 uncultured Candidatus Saccharibacteria bacterium | reverse complement strand
GGAACTAGCTGGGCTCATTCAGATTACTGGTGGCAAAATTTTTCTACAGTAAATTTACTTGATTTTTTCAGTTTGCTCGCGTACGGTAGGTTTCTGTTAGACTGTAGCAATTAAGCATGAGCAAAAATCTAGTAATAGTAGAATCACCAGCCAAAGCCAAAACTATCGAGAAGTACCTCGGTAAAGACTTCGTAGTCATGTCCAGCATTGGCCATATTCGTTCGATTGCCAAAAAGGCCAAGGACGGCTCTGAAGCAATTGATGTTAAGCACGGCTTTCAAACAACCTACGAAATTGACCCTGATAAGAAAAAGACCATCGCCGCATTAAAAAAGGCTGTCAAGACTGCTCAAACAGTTTGGCTTGCCACTGACGAAGACCGCGAAGGAGAGGCTATTGCCTGGCATTTATGCGAGGTCCTCAAACTCGATCCTAAAACCACTAACCGGATTGTCTTTCACGAAATAACCAAGCCCGCCATAGAAGAAGCTGTAAAAAATCCGCGCAGGGTTGATATGAATCTAGTAAAGGCACAACAAGCGCGGCAGATCCTTGACCGAATTGTCGGCTTCGAATTATCGCCGGTCGTCTGGCAAAAAGTGCCCGGCGGTAAGTCGGCGGGGCGTGTACAGTCGCCAGCCGTACGCCTCCTTGTAGAGCGAGAACGAGAGATTAATGCTTTTGAGGGTTCTTCGGAGTTTAAGGTCAGTGTTGAGTTCACCGCTAAGGGTGGCCACGTTAAAGCGGAGCTGCCCAAACGCTACAAATCCGAAAAAGAGGCCCAAAAGTTCCTCGAAGGCTTAGTCGGCGCTACATTTACTGTTACCGATGTTGTTACCAGTCCTGGCACGCGCAATCCGGCACCTCCGTTTACAACAAGCACCTTGCAGCAAGAGGCTAACAGTCGTCTTGGTTTTAGCGCTAAGGCCACCATGGCAGCCGCGCAAAAGCTGTATCAGGAGGGTAAGATCACCTACATGCGTACTGACTCTGTTAATCTCAGTAAGCAGGCGCTAGCACAGATGGCCGACTTTATTACCACGACCTTTGGCAAGGATTACCATCAGTTTCGAACGTACAAAACCAAATCGAGCGGCGCCCAAGAGGCTCACGAGGCCATACGCCCGACCAATGCCAACGAAGAAAAGGCTAGCAATGACAGCTACAACCAGAAGCTCTATACCCTCATTCGCAACCGGGCACTAGCGAGTCAAATGGCCCCGGCTAAACTCGAAAAAACAACTGCCACCATAGCCATCTCTGGTCAAAAAGAGTACCTTGAAGCCAAAGGCGAAGTCATCATCTTTGATGGTTTTCTTAAAGTCTATAGCACCAACAAGAAAGAAGATAGCATCTTGCCACCTCTCGAGAAAAATCAATCGCTAACTCTTAAGAGCGCAGGCGCCAAGCAAATCTTTGCCCGTCCACCAGCCCGATATACCGAAGGTAGTCTGGTAAAAAAACTTGAAGAACTAGGTATTGGTCGACCCAGCACCTACGCTACCATTATCAATACCGTACAAGTACGAGGCTACGCCGAAAAAGGTGAATCCGAAGGTAATCCCCGCGACACAGTCGCCTTAACCCTCAAGGATAAGCAGGTAGTACGTGAGGTGATTCAGGAGAACACTGGTTCTGACCGAGGAAAATTACTCCCAACGGCCAGTGGGCAAGTCTTAAACGACTTCCTCAACGATCACTTTGACCAAATTGTTGATTATGGTTTTACCTCCGATGTTGAACAAGAGTTCGACGATATTGCCGTAGGTAAATTGGAACGTAACAAAATGTTACAAGAATTTTATGACCCATTTCACAAGCTCATTGAAAAATCAGGTACGATTAAGCGTAGTGAAGTAGCACAAGCCCGAGAAATTGGCGTGGATCCCAAGACTAAAAAGCCTGTTTTAGCCCGATTTGGGCGTTATGGTCCGATGCTACAGCTCGGCGATACGGAAGATACCGCCGAAAAGCCACGGTTTGCACCTCTGCCACAAGGGGCGAAGCTTGAAACAGTTACACTTGCCGAAGCACTCGAAATGTTTAAGCTGCCACGTACAGTGGGGCAAACCGATGACGGCCAAGACATCAAGGCCAACATCGGCCGTTTTGGACCTTATATACAAGTAGGTAAGCTGTTTGTGAGCATTAAACCACTCGATCCACGAGAAATCACCCATAAAGAAGCTCTAAAGCTATACGAAGCCAAGCTAAAGACCGAGGCAGAGAAACATATTGCTACCTTCGAAGAAGGAGTACAAATCTTGAACGGACGCTATGGTCCGTATGTCACCGATGGCAAGAAGAACGCTAAGATTCCAAAAGACACAGAACCAACGTCTATAACCTTCGCACAGGCCAAGAAGTTATTGGCCGAAGCACCAGCAAAAAAAGGACGCTTCTCCCGCCGCGCTAAATCATAAGCAGACCAACAGCAGACGAGTTCACAACCTAACACTTTATCCACAAATTTGTATCTATTCCAATAACATATTGCAGTAATATTCACATATACTTTTTATGCTAAAAAGGCGAGTACCTGCTAAAATAAGTTGATAAGACTATAATGTTGACTATATTGTACTTTAGTTATATAATTAAGCTCAATTAGCGTATAAAAGGTTAGGAAACCAATTCCATGGCAGAAGTAAACAGCACCCCAACCCTCGATATAGAACAAATGGTCGAAAATGTCCTTGACACCATCGAACGTGGTCGTGAACGCGAAATTATATCGCGTCGTTTCGGTTTGTTTG
>CAZJME010000113.1:0-2837 GCA_964547235.1 uncultured Candidatus Saccharibacteria bacterium | reverse complement strand
ATGTCACTACGAAAAAACTAAAACAGATGGCTTTTGCCGCGGAAAGCTGGGTACAAGCGCAACGTTGGTCCGGCGAATATTGTCTAGCCGCCATTGAAGTGGGCGGAGCTGACTTTACCGTTGGTAGACTGATTACTGAGCTTTAAAATAAGTTTTAATCGTCTTTAGATCACGCTTGCGCCACTCTGATTGCCAGGTGATAGTTTCGACCCCTTGCTTTATACTCCGCTCTAACGCTGGTGTTGTGTGGGTTTCAAAGAACTGAGTAAATGTAGGCAGAAAAGCTTCTTCACCATAAGCCCTGGCCGCGTAGATAGGAAAACGATGGAATGATAGGTCGTTTCCTAAATTTTTGTCCAGCCATTGCCAGTTAGCGGTCATCCATTCCCAAGTTAGGTCTCGGGCAAAACGGTTCGCAAAACTATATACAAGCCAGTATGCGACATCTTGCAGGCGGACTTTGTCGCTGCGTATCATGTTTAGGGAGTCCTTTATCAGGCGTTTATCCTCAAAGCCACAGATTGCCGCACACAAATTTAAGCGTTCCTCACTAAACTGTGACTCATTATGCATTTGGACCAATTTTTTGAAGGTATCAGCATTCCCGTGTCGTGCAGCAGTACCATACACAACTCCACGCATGTCGGGGTCAATGCCGCCGCCGCGAAGGGTTGCCGGGACGTTTGCTGTCCTCATTTCCACGGGCACGTCATCCGGCTCATGCATGCGCTTAAACAAACGCAGTGCCTCTTTTACTACAGCAGGTTCCTCGGCCACTGCCGCCATTCCTAAAATAGTAGGTCGTAGTAATCGATCAAAATGAGATTCGTGCGCTTTTGCCTGCCAACCAAGCCGCGTAAGCTGTTTGGCAACGAGCTGCCGCACATACGGCTTCATATCTTCGCGTAGACTATCATCATGCATTACTTGACGAATAGCCGCCAAGTTAACTGCTATAACATCCCATACTGCATTATCGTCCTCTTCTTTATATGCCGACAACAAATTTAGGGCCTCAAGCGTATCGCCGTGGCCTGCCTTCGCGGCTTCAAAGGCATCTGCCAAGAGTCCGAGGCGATCCAATGTTTCCATACGGCCGCGACGAACTTGCTCTGCTAATTTCTCAAGATGCGAAGCATTATAGTGCACACGATAAAAACCACTTTGGCCCTTGTTGAGCTTTATCTGGTCTTCATTGAGGACATTTGTAGTTAGCGCTGCTTTGTCCATAACCTCAGGCAGCTCTGCTGCTTGCGACAGCAATGCTATCGGCCACTGCGCAGTACCTGTATGTTTCTTTATAGCCGGGTTCAAGAGAAAGCGCTGCTGACTGATTTTGGTCTGCTGGTCGTCGATCTCGGCAATCAGCAAAGGGAAACCGCTCTGGCTTGTCCAGGCATGCATAAACTCTGGAACTGGTTTTTCGGATGCCTCTTGCAATGCTTGCCACAAATCTATTGTGTCCGTATTGCTATAGGCGTGCTTTTTTAGATAGTATCTCAAGCCAGCCTGAAAGGCTTGCGGACCAAGATACTCGTGTAGCATATGGATCACGCTACTGCCTTTGTTATAACTAATGGCATCAAAGATAGTTCGGATTTCGTCAGGATGATTGATGGGTACCTCAATAGGATGCGTGTGTTCGAGTGCATCGAGTTTCAGCCCCACCTGCTGCTCGTCAACAATAAACTGTGTCCAGAGCTTCCAATTTGGATATAAATGATCAATTGCAAGGTACTCAATCCAGCTTGCAAAACCTTCATTGAGCCACAAGTCGGTCCACCACCGCATGGTAACAAGATTCCCGAACCATTGGTGGGCAAGTTCGTGAGCGACGACGAGGGCTACAAACTGCTTACTGGCTAAGCTGGTGTTCTCTGGGTCAACAAGCATGGCGTGTTCGCGGTAGGTAATGCATCCCCAGTTTTCCATTGCACCACTCGCAAAATCTGGCAGGGCGACCATGTCGCACTTTGGCAAGGGATATTCGATGGCAAAGTAGTCATTATAAAACTCAAGAACCTTTACTGCTGTCTCTAGGGCAAATTTTGTGAACTTTACGTTGTTTGGCGTTGCATAGGTTCTTACGGTCACGCCGTCTTTGGTTTTGCTCTCAAGGTATTCCATTTCACCGCAGACGAATGCTAGCAAGTAGGTACTCATATGCGGTGTTCTCTCGAAGCTGGTGAGTTGTTTTTGGTTGACGATTTTCTGTGTCTGTATTGGCGTGTTGGCTACCACTACTTCATCAGGAGGTAGCAGCAGGCTAAGATCAAAGGTCGCTTTTGCTTCGGGCTCATCAATGCATGGGAATACCTCACGCGCATGATGGCTCTCAAACTGCGTTCCTAGCAGCGTCTTTTGCTTGCCTTCATGAGTAAAATAGCAGGGGTACATTCCGTTCATGGCACGTGAAATTTTACCCTTAAAGCTAACGCTAACCGTATAGCTGCCAGGAGTGAAACTTTCGTTGCTATGTAGTCTAAGCTCGTCAAAACTGCCGTGTACATTGGTTCGGTGAACAGGCACCTCAATATCATTACCTTTGCTATGTTTTAGGACATGCACTTTGGTGATGGCGAGCTCTTTTTGGTGGAAAGTTAATCGTTTAGTAGGCCGACCGACCTTATGGCCGCTGATTATGACCGTTCCCTCAAATGTCATTGTCTCTTTGTCGGGAATCAGGTTCAAAATATAATGATGCGGCCGAAATTGGTCGTATAGATGTCGCACTTTTTTCATTGACACTAGTGTAGCATGGGGCTAAAGCCAGGCGACAGGTCGATAGTTCCAACATCAAACGCAACCGTTAGAATAAAACATGTAATCGAGAAAGG
>CAZJME010000112.1:0-2891 GCA_964547235.1 uncultured Candidatus Saccharibacteria bacterium | reverse complement strand
AACAGCCCCCTCGCAAGGGCTGTTTTCGCTTTTGTTTATCAAAATTAATTGGTGTATAAGCAAGCAGTATGAGTGCCATGGTACGCAGCATAATTGATTCGGGTATGTCTGGGATCGTCGTTGAAGTTGAGTGCCATCTCAGCAACGGCCTGCCTACAATCATAATTGTAGGCTCGGCATCGAAAGCGGTTGATGAAGCCAAGGAGCGCTTACGGGGCGCTTTTGCCTCCAGCAAGATCAAGCTTCCAAAAAGACGTATCACAATCAATCTTGCACCAGGCGATATACCTAAGGATAGCGCTGGTCTCGATGTTTCGATGGCGGCGGCCATAATGCTCGCAGGAGGTATGACTGGAAATAGTGATGCCGACAATTCATCTATGGCCGACTCCGTCGTCTATATTGGCGAGCTGGGATTAGATGGCAGCATTCGCTCAGTGCGCGGCATAATAGGCAAACTACGGAGTGCAAAACTCCATGGAATAACTCGCGCGTACATACCAACCACCAACCTCTCTCAAGCCCGCCTTGTTACAGGACTAGAGCTGTTCCCGATCCCGGATTTAGCCAGTTTTTACCGTCACGCAACAGGTGTAGCCCCTATCGTACCTGTCCAGGCAGATGGTGCAATCAACAGACGAACCCTCGCACCAGGAAAACAGGCCATCAATATGGCCGATGTGGTGGGTCAATCACGCGCCAAACGTGCGTTGGAAATTGCAGCTGCAGGTAATCATAACGTTCTGCTAAACGGCCCTCCCGGCACAGGTAAAAGCATGCTCGCTAAGGCAATGATTGGAATACTGCCTCCTATGGGAAGTGAAGAGATTTTGGAGGTAACGCATCTGCAAAGTCTTGCCAATAAAGACTATGAGACGATTGTCTATACACGACCCTTTCGTGCGCCCCACCATACGGCCAGCAGTATCTCTATTATTGGCGGTGGGCAGAAGCCAAAACCAGGGGAAATTAGCCTGAGTCATCGTGGAATACTTTTCCTCGACGAGTTACTAGAGTTTCATCGCGACACCATAGAAGCCCTTCGCCAACCGCTGGAAGATCGAATCATTAGCGTTGCCCGGGCCGCTGGAAGTACCATATTTCCTGCCCAGTTTTTGCTTGTAGCTACTACCAACCCTTGCCCCTGTGGCTACTTTGGTACAACGCATCCGTGCGAGTGCTTACCACACCAAATTATCAGATACCAACGCAAGCTCTCCGGGCCGATCATGGATCGTATCGATCTGTATGTAGAAGTCGAAGAGGTGGAACATGCGCATTTATTAGAAGATCAGCAAGCTGAAACTAGTCAGACGATTGCAGCACGCGTGGCTAAAGCACGAGCTATCCAGAAAGAACGATTAAATAGTCCTGCCCTGCTCAATAGCGACATGACAAATGCAGACATAAAACGACTTGCCCGTCTGTCGCCTGAGGCTAAGAATCTTATTGACCAAGCTGCCGAAAAACTTCAGCTCTCTCCTCGTGCTTACATGCGCTCCATAAAAGTTGCTCGCACGATCGCCGACCTGGATGGCAGTTTAGCTATCTTAAGCAGTCATGTGGCTGAAGCTTTACAATATCGACAGAGGCAGCCAGTCCTCGTTTAAACACAAAAGAGGTTGACCCCTGTTGCCCACTCTGCTACACTAGATGCAAGCTTAATCGTAGTAAGGAGAATTACGTATCGCCAAGCCAGTTCGCCTGAATCAACAAATTCGGGCCCCTCAGTTGCGCGTCGTTGACCAGGACGGAAAGCAGCTCGGAATCTTATCTCGTTCGGAAGCCCTCCAGGCGGCTGAAGACCAAGAACTAGATCTCGTAGAGATCTCCCCCGATGCTAATCCACCGGTTGCCAAGATTGTAGACTGGGGTAAATATAATTACCAACGCACTAAGCAGTTGCAGAAAAACAAACGCAGCGCGAAAAGTTTTGATGTAAAGCAGATGCGTTTTGGTCTCAAGATTGGCGAGCACGATTTAAGCGTTAAGACCCGTAAGATCATCGGCTTCCTGGAGGCAGGTCACAAGGTCAAAATAACCATCTTTTACAGAGGTCGTGAGATGGCCCACAAAGACTTAGGCTTTAAACTTGCCGATAAAGTAATCGAAGAGTTTGGCGATCAAATCATGGTGGACCAGCAGCCTCAACTCAATGGCAAACAGCTAAGTTTTGTAATTAGGAGCAATACAAATGCCAAAGCTAAAAACTCATAGTGGAACCAAGGACCGGATTCGTATTACGAAAAACGGTAAGGTTTTACGCCGCCACTCAATGCGCAGCCATTTTTTGCAGAAAAAAAGTGCTGCCCGCAAGCGTAAGCTAGCCGGAACCGAGAGCGTTGAAGGTAAGGCCAAGAAAAATATTAAACTGAGACTAGGAGCCTAACGATGCGCGTAAAACGAGGCGTTACCGGACACGCAAAGCACCAGAAAATACGACAAGCTACCAAGGGTATGACCCGCGGAAATCGTTCAAGTATTAAGCGCGGTAAGCAGACTATTACCAAATCCCTGCAATATGCGTACCGAGACCGCCGTAACCGCAAGCGCACTTTTCGTGCTCTATGGAATGCGCGCATTAACGCTGCTGCTCGCCTAAATGGCACGACTTATAGCCGTTTTATTGCCGGTCTTAAAGCAGCGCACATCGATCTTGACCGCAAAGTCTTGAGTGAGCTGGCGGTCAATGAACCTGCGGCATTTGCCGAGATCGTTAAAATTAGCCAGAAATAGCTTATTGTTGCTTCCAAATAAGCACTCGTCCAAAAGTGCTTATTTTTATGGTATAATTTTATCGTCAGGTTATTGACTAATCGCCTGCGGTTCAACCGTAGGAGGAAAGTCCGGGCAGCATAGGGAGAGGACAGTTGCTAACGGCAACCGGGGGT
>CAZJME010000111.1:203-2920 GCA_964547235.1 uncultured Candidatus Saccharibacteria bacterium | reverse complement strand
AGAAACACCCTTTACCAAATCCAAAAAATCACGGCGGGGGAAATTTCAAAAAATAATTTGAGGGGTGGTTTTTCTGGCTGGACGCATGCCAGCTTTGTTGGCATAGGCGTCGGGGCTGAGCTTACGAGCTTCGCTCGAAATAGGTTCGAGCTTTGGCATAAAATGCCACCAAATCGGAACTAAAACGGAAATTGTCGCCCTGTGGGGCGACAAAATCTCGGAAAGTTCCATTTTGGTGCCGCAGAGAGGACTTGAACCTCCACGGGGTTGCCCCCACTACGTCCTGAACGTAGCGTGTATACCAATTTCACCACTGCGGCACAAAACACTTATCCAGCGTAAGCTGCAATGATGGGGCATCGGGGTCCCCGCAAACTTTCGCGCTAGCGTCTAGTTTGTGGGGTGAACCAGTGTGTATACCAATTTCACCACTGCGGCAAAGGTGTTATGCCAGATAATTTTAGATGAAGTTTCACTTGATGGCAAATGTGCTATGATACATACCAGAAACACTAATGCTTGAGTCAGTAAAGAATAGATAGAGGGTATGAGCAAAGTTGCACATTATTTACAAGAACATGTAACTGGTGAAGTTTCGGCCGCACAAGACGTTCGCCGTTACTTCTCGACCGATGGTGGAGTATTTGCGGTAACACCAGCTCTGGTGATCTACCCAAGGAATGAACAAGATGTGCGTAAAACGGCTCGCTTTACCTGGCAGCTAGCGGAACGTGGTCGAGTCATCCCTATCACCGCTCGTGGTCTTGGCACCGATCAGGCAGGAGCGGCGATTGGAACAGGCATCATGATGGTTTTTCCGGCCCATATGAACCGTATTCTGGAGCTTGATGGTAAAAGTGGTGACGTGGTAATTGAGCCGGGTATAAATTATGGCAAAATGCAGCAAACTCTGCATACGCACGGGCGTTTTATGCCGCCCTATCCATCGTCGATGGAATTTAGTACCTTTGGCGGGGCAATCGCCAACAATGCTGCTGGCGAAAAAACTATCAAGTATGGCTGCACCCGTGATTATGTCAAAAGCCTGCGCGTAGTCTTGGCCAATGGAGAGGTCATCGAAACGAAGCGTCTAAGCAAACGTGAGCTAAACCGAAAAATGGGTTTGACCAGCTTCGAGGGTGAGATCTACCGTGCACTTGATGCGCTGATGGAAGAGAATAAGAAGACAATCGAAGCTACTAAGCTGGCGGTGTCCAAAAATTCGGCTGGCTATGACGTCTTTGACGTAAAGCGTAAAGATGGTTCGTTCGACCTTACGCCACTCTTTGTTGGCTCGCAGGGAACGCTTGGCATTGTGACCGAAGCGACCCTCAGAACCGAGCTATATAATCCACACACCACCCTCATAGCAGCTTTTTTCGATGATTTACAAGTGGCAGAACAAGCGGTTTTAGATATTCGTAAGCTGCCGCAGATTCCCAGCGCCATGGAAATGGTAGACGACCATTTACTCAATTTCCTAGATCAGCATAGCCCCAATCAACTCAAAGGCATCGTCAATAAACCCTTCCATAAGCTTATTATGTTGGTTGAGTTCGACAACCATAATCTGCGTTTGCAAAAAAAAATGGCTAAACGAGTCCAAAAGATCCTCAAAAATTACAATGTTACGTACCAAGTGGAAACTGAAGAAGACGCCAAAGAGCAGCTCTGGAAGATTCGTCACAGTGCAGCCGCGGTTATAGCTCATTCGGAAGGTAACTTAAAGGCTTTGCCGATTATCGAAGACGGCATAGTGCCTGTCGAAAATTTTGAAAAGTACATAAAAGGCGTCTATGAAATATTTGCAAAACACCACTTGCAAGCCGCTATATGGGGTCATGCTGGTAACGCTAATATTCACATGCAACCGTTTCTTGACCTGAGTCAGATCGGTGATCGACAAAAGGTATTTAAAGTTATCGACGAGTATTACTCCATGGTCATTAAACTTGGTGGCAGTACTTCTGGCGAACACAGCGATGGACGCTTGCGCGCCCCCTATTTGCCCTCTCTTTATGGCAGCGAAGTTTATGCTGTTTTCCAAAAGATAAAAGCTATTTTTGACCCTTACGGCACGCTGAACCCCGGAGTGAAGATTGACGTCACGTTGGATGATATCAAACCACTACTACGCCATGAATATTCAATGAATCATCTGGCGCATCATTTGCCAAAGACCTGATTAGCTACATGGGTGACATCAATAATCTCCATGATCCATTTACGTACATTGGGTTTTTAGGCGCGTTACTTGTATTGTTTGGCTTTTATCGCACTAGTGTTGGACGATGGACTAATAAATCATTTTTGTACGAGCTCGATAATCTCATAGGTGCTAGTTTAATCGTTGTATACCAGCTACATTATCGTATTTACGCTACAATTGCGCTCAACATAGTGTGGGTGGTGGTAGCTTTTCGGGGTATTGCATCGCTGGCCGAACGTCGATTTGACCGACAGCTAGCAAAAGGCCGCCGCAAAAGCTAACCCTTGAGTTTTTTGCCAAAAACAGATAAGATTATTTGGTTCTTTTACAGTCTAAAAAGCAAAAAGCTACGTTGTGCGCGAGTGGCGGCTTTGGGAAGAAAAGCGTAGACGCGTGCGTCGATCTGACGAGGTTGCTAGACTAACCTTAACAACTAGTATTTACTGTTATGCATGCGCGAGTGGCGGCTTTGGGAAGAAAAGCGTAGACGCGTGCGTCGATCTGACGA
>CAZJME010000111.1:0-103 GCA_964547235.1 uncultured Candidatus Saccharibacteria bacterium | reverse complement strand
TTGCTAGACTAACCTTAACAACTAGTATTTACTGTTATGCATGCGCGAGTGGCGGAATTGGTAGACGCGCTACCTTGAGGTGGTAGTGGGAGCAATCCTGTGG
>CAZJME010000110.1:0-2957 GCA_964547235.1 uncultured Candidatus Saccharibacteria bacterium | reverse complement strand
TCCTGCATAATTAAGATGTCCATGCAGTGCTTATCGTCACAAATTGTTGTGCTAGTAGCTAAACACCAAAAAAGTAGCGAAGCAATCCAGGTAATCATGGCAGACAGAGATAGTTTATTATTAATCTCTGCTAGGAAACGATCCCTTTGTGCTGCAGCATCGAGACTATAGTTGAGTAGACGGAATCAACCTCTCTACTCGCGTCTATGCGCACCAAATCCTTTCTTTTCAAATTTTTGATAAATTCATACTTGTGCAAGACGTCCTCTAGTTTGTCGCCACCCAAGTTTAGGTGGTCTTTGTCACTTTGTCCGCGTGTATCAATGCGAGTACGATGAATCACCAGAGGTGCCTCAAGAATGAAAGGTAAGATCTTAACATTAGGCATATCGTTCTTGAGCTCATCAAGGGTATCCCATATTTCTTGGCGTGCCATATGTACGTCCAACACTAAACTAACGCCTAAGCCCAACTGCTTTTTTACCAGGTTCCAGAGTATATCGTACGCATGTGGCGACATTTCATGAAACGTTTTTTTAAACGAACTGCGGAGGGCACTATTTATCTCATCAGAACTGTAGACAGGAAAATTGAACTCACCAGCAAGCTTGGTTGCAATTGTTGTTTTGCCTGCACCAGCAAATCCACCAATTATGATCAGTGATGGACTATTCTTCATACACTCAGTATATCAAAAGGAAAAAATTAGCGTTTTCACGCCGTAATTCAGATTTTGTTCCGTATCTGGCGCCTGTCTGCAAGTAGGCTAGAAACTATTTTTTATCAAAAGGTTTGTAAACTGAAACGAACCCGGCCTCGCCAGCCCTGACTTATACATTATTTTTTGATTCCGCTCGCCGAGATTTTTTGCAAAGGAAACAGGTTCTGTCGGGTGCGCAAATTGCTAAACAAGCACTTTTAGTGCGGCTAGATTTTGAATTGGCGTGCCAGTTGAGCGATACACAGTGTAACGCTTTCTTTGGTCTATGGTCTTGCCAGTAAATAAGTCTTTGAGATATATCAAATTTTGCTCATCAAATTGGTGCGCGTCTAGCGCACGTTTCAAGTCTTTTGCGCCAACAAGCGTTTGTTGCCAGTCGGTTATGATATTAGCGTTTGTTTTGTCATACACCTCGTCAGGAAACTCACCGTGTTCAGTTGATGAAATAAACGAGGCAAGGAACGTACCTTGCTTGATGCTGGCGAGCTGTTCGCTAGAAAATAGTGGTTCGCTGGTTTGTGTATGCGCGATAATTACATCATACTGCCCAATGCTACTTATGTCGCCAGCGTTGATTGATAAATGATTTTCTGATATTGCGGTTTTGATGTTAGTTAAATCACCGCTGCGAGTTATGATGTCAATGCTGTTCAATCCAAGCTCAGAGGCGAGTATTTTTGCACATTCGGTGGCAATCTTGCCAGAGCCGAAAAGCAATACTTTCTTATCAACAAGACTGTCAACTCCCAGCGACTGTAGCACAACCGCGCTCATGGCAGCGGTACGCATAGAGACAAATTTATCAAATTCAATGTTCAGGAGTTGCTCGCCAGCCTCAAAGACTACTGCATAGTGCGGAGCTTTGTTGCTTATGACGTCAAACGGGCTAAATGTGTGATAAAAACGCGGCGGCTTGTCACCTTGCGGCTCAACTGCAAGTTGGTTGAAATAATCGGCAAGAAACTTGCCGTCTTTTGCAAACTCCGGAACGTGTTTGTCGAAGAAAAACTGATCCTGGTCGGTAAATGTCCGTTTTATGCTTGCTAGTAGTTTTGAATAGTCCATTATCGTTCGCTCTCCTTGTAAAGCGTGTAATCAACTACCGTTAAGCCACCGTCAACAGTAATAGTAGTACCACTTACAAAACTAGACTGGTCAGATAATAGAAAACTTGCAACATTGGCGACTTCTTCCGGCTTGGCGTTGCGTTTTAGTGGTGTCAGTTCTCTGCTCTCGTCTGGCATAGTATGGGCGGTCATCTCGGTTTCTACCCAGCCTGGGGCAATCGCATTGACGCGGATACTGCGCGAGCCGAGTATGGCGGCAAGCGATTTCGTAACACTTATCAGGGCGGCTTTGCTTGCACCATAGGCGACAGTATCAAAGGCGGCGCAAAAACCGTCCACGCTGGCGATATTTACAACTGCTCCGCCGTCTTTGAGGTTGCCACGCAATCCGTGAACCAGTGTGAGCGGTGCAGTCAGATTGACGGCAAGCGTTTCATTCCACTCGTCAAAGTTGAACTCATCCCACTTAGTCAGGTATACGACTCCAGCATTATTGACGATACCGTCCAGCTGCACTTCCTTCAGTTGTTCAATTACTTGTTCGACTTGCCCTTTATTTGCCAAGTTTGCTTGCAATATAGCGACTTTGTCACCATATTTTTTCGCAAGCTCATTAGCTTGTTTAGTACTATTTTTGTAAACAACGAAGACTTTATCTCCCTCTGATAGTAATCTCTCGGTAATTGCGCGACCAATACCGCGAGTTCCACCTGTAACAAGTATGTTTTTCATAGTTGTAACTATAACAGATTTTCATCTGTTTTCACTTCGCCATGCTTCTGCTTGCGCCTGTTTTTTTCTACGAGTATTAGCTTCTAGCACCATAAGTAGCCAGAGAATAACACCAATCGTGAATATCGCACAGCCAAACAATACGTAACCAAAAAGATAGCCTTTGCCCGTTACGAACTTTGTCAGTAGTGTTATGGCGACGATATCGCCAAACAGTGTAAACAAGTTGAGTGCAGAGATAAGGGTTGCCTTATATGTATGCTTGAGTTCATGGAGCATTTTTGCCTGAAAAAGTATCATACGGACTCTCGCATATGCTGCAAATAACGTAAATGCAACAACAGTGATTACCGGGTGTGACGTTGCCCCCATGAGCATAAGGCAACCCGTCATAACTAGCAAGTCAAATAGATAAAATGACAGAGCTTTCATGCGGT
>CAZJME010000109.1:0-2995 GCA_964547235.1 uncultured Candidatus Saccharibacteria bacterium | reverse complement strand
CTTATGTTAGCGAGCTGTGTGCTCTTGACCCTCGGCCTGATAGGTTCGACAATCCTTGTGAATAGCATGCTCAAAAAACAATCTGACAAACTTGTGGCAGTTAAGCTCGATAACAAGTTGCTTGACGAGCAGCAAACTGCCTTGCTCGCTGCTCGCAAAACCGTCCAAAAATATGCTGAGTTGAATAAGATAGCTCAAACGATTGTCCCTCAGGACAAAGACCAAGCCAAAGCCGTTAGAGAGTTGGTAAAGATTGCCGACGAAAGTGGAATCAAACTTGGCGCTATTAGCTTCCCCGCCTCCACGCTAGGGCAAAAACAGGTAAAAGGTACTGCCGCCGCAGAAACACAGGTAAAGCCGGTCAAAGGCATCTCGGGAGTTCTCGCGCTGGAGGTCAATGTACAGCAAGATACGAACAACCCTACCACCTATCCAAACCTCATCAACTTTCTGTCCAAGCTCGAGAGTAACCGCCGCACCGCGCAAGTAACCAGTGTAACCGTGCAGCCCACGCCAAAAGACCGCACCAAGCTTACTTTCAACCTCGTACTTAACATATATATAAAGCCATGAACATAGATCTTAACAACCTTAAACCTAAACTAAAACAATTCCTAAACTGGATTTTTGCGCATCGGCTCATTGTCGGCGTCATAGCTATTGTGCTGCTGTACAGTGGTTTAGTGCTGCAAATCAACTTACTTAATCGTCGCGAGCCAAGCGATGAAGCTGTTAGCGAAAAGCTACAGACTGTTAAACGCCCGACTATCGATCAGCCAACCATTGACAAAATTAAAAGCCTGCAAGACAACAACATTGATGTTCAGACCTTATTTAAACAGGCTCGTGATAATCCGTTTCAGGAGTAGAGCGTGGTAGCGGAGCGCTATATTGCGGACTGTTCTGTGAAGGCACCGGTGCCTGTGGCGGATAGGGCGTAGTGTATTGGTTTCCCGAAGGGGGTGGTGCCGGCTGTTGGTAGTATTGCGGGGGCATAGGCTGTGCATAGGCCGCTTGGGGCTGGCCATAGTATGGACCCATTGGTGGAGAGTTACCACGCGGTGCGAAATGACGTGCTTCTTCCGCTCCGCCATGTAGTTCCAAGAAGCGCTCACGTAGTTCCAGAATCATTTTTGCAAAGTGGTCAGGCTCCGGGCAAAACAAAAAATAAAAGTTTTCCGTCTCCCCGGCTGTTTGTATATTCAATGTTCCAAAATTTAACATCGTTTGCACTAGACCTCTTCGATTGGCTGTGACATCCTCAATATTTCCCAGGGTAAGCTGCGAGATTTTCCGATTAAAAAGGCCTTCTTGAGCAACCTCTGTGATCGTACGATCCGTGATAACAAGTCTACTCTCGTGATAAATAACAGTGGCAACAAACAATATTAAGGCTAGGAGCACCACCACGACAAGTAATCCCAGTCCAATCCAGTTATAAACCTCAGGGTATTCTTCACGACTAATAAACTCAGGCAAAATAAAAAAGATAAGAGCCGAAGCAGCAACCAGACCAAAAATGACTTGTATGTACAGCGAGACTATACCAAATAGATGACGATATACGGTTGCCACCAACCGCTCGTCTTTATCGACACGCTCCATACTTACACGCGATGGGTTGTTATTACCAAAGGCCATGGCGATATTATAACAGGTTACAATAGGTTGGGCTGACTTGGATGACTTTTCTTTAGGTGCTTGTATGCCTTGTGCGTGACCTTACGACCACGAGACGTTCGCTCCAATAGGCCGATCTGCATAAGATAAGGTTCGTAAAAATCTTCTATGGTAGAGCGTTCTTCAGCCGTGAGTGCAGCCAGGGTTTCAACGCCTACTGGCCCGCCATTGTAGTTATCTATGATTGCAGCCAATAGCATACGATCACCAGGGTCCAAGCCCAGTTCATCAATTTCAAGCAAGCTAAGGGCGTTTTTGTTAATCATCGTATCGATTACTCCGTCACCATTCACATCTGCAAAATCCCGGACACGTCGCAACAGACGGTTAGCAATTCGCGGCGTTAAGCGCGCTCGATGGGCCAGTTGCTGAGCCGCCTCGGGATCTATGTGTATGTCGAGTATCTTAGCGGATCGTTCAATAATTTTGGCAATCTCTTCAGGGTTATAAAATTCAAGGCGGTGAATCATACCAAAGCGATCACGCAAGGGCGCCGTCAGTGCGCCAGTACGAGTGGTCGCACCAATAATGGTGAACTTCGGCAGATCAAGCCGCAGACTACGAGCGCTTGGCCCCTTCCCTAGCATTATGTCCAGTCGGAAGTCTTCCATGGCGCTGTAAAGCACTTCTTCGACAGTTCGATGCAAACGGTGTATCTCGTCAATGAACAGAATGTCGCTGTCCTGTAAGCTAGTCAACAAACTGGCTAGGTCACCTGCTCGCTCAATTGCCGGCCCACTCGTTATGCGTATTTGCGCACCCATTTCATGCGCGATCACGCTCGCCATGGTTGTCTTGCCCAACCCCGGCGGACCATACAGCAGCACGTGGTCCAGCGGTTCACCTCTTTTTTTTGCAGCTGCTATGGCCAGCTTAAGGTTTTGTTTGAGACGCTCTTGCCCTATGTAGTTTTTGAAATCACGAGGGCGGATGGTA
This sequence comes from uncultured Candidatus Saccharibacteria bacterium, assembly GCA_964547235.1. Classification (GTDB taxonomy): domain Bacteria; phylum Patescibacteriota; class Saccharimonadia; order Saccharimonadales; family AWTP1-31; genus CAZHBD01. Next base: position 379 of record CAZJME010000109.1, on the reverse strand, counting down.
TTTTCAAGCTCATGATCTTTTTCATCGTCGTTATTTTTCGCATCCACAATCCGCTCAATAGCCATACTGCTTATTCTACGATATTTTGACTTTTTGGGCGAATTCATTATTAAGCAAGCTTTATACTTGCAATTAAGCCTTTTATAACATATCCTATACAGATGATCAAACACCTTGGGAGAACCGTCGACAGCAACTCTATATCCGAGATTAATAGCAGCGTAGCCGCTTTCGCCGCAACCCGCGACACGTTTTTTGACGTACCACTTCCAGACAAAGATTTTTTTCTTCCGTTAATGGGTAGCGAGTCAAACAGTAAATTGCATAGATTAGCAACCAGTCGAGATCCTGCTGTTACAGCTATTATTGATGCTTTGCG
>CAZJME010000108.1:0-3030 GCA_964547235.1 uncultured Candidatus Saccharibacteria bacterium | reverse complement strand
AGTGACTAGTAGTGCAAACCAACCAGGGGAGAAGCCAGCTGACACCATCGAGGAAGCCATGGCTTACTTTGGCAAACGAGTGGATTTCTATGTAGCCGCCGGTAATCTAAGTAAGCGCAAGCCATCCACGCTCATTCGTATTGTTGATGATGCGGTCGAGGTGTTGCGAGAAGGAGCAGTTAAGATAAAGCAATGAACAAAACAGATACAACACTTGACGCCACTTGAGTGGGCGGAGTGTTCGTAGCGACCGCTATTAAAGTGTGGGCTGATGTATTATACGAAACCTGAAACTATCTGTTAGGCAAGAGAAAAGAACTGGCGTAACTTACAAAGCAAGATTTCCCTGCATGATAAAGTAATAACAGACATGATTGTGAATTTATTTGGGAGGAATAAATGACATTTGATGAATACCAGAAGCTAGCCCTAACCACCGCGTACACCGATCCAAAATATAAGGGTTCCATAATGGAAAAGACTATATGGGCTATTGGGGTAGCGGGTGAAGCGGGCGAAGTGGTTGAAAAATGGAAGAAGATTGTGGCCTATAAAGGTGGGGAAATTACTGATGAAGACCGGACCGAGCTAGGTAAAGAGCTGGGTGATGTGGTGTGGTACGTCGCAGTTATGGCAGACAGCCTCGGGTTATCGTTTGATGAAATCATGCAGCGTAATGCTGATAAACTGAAATCTCGTAAAGCCCGTGGAGTGATCAAAGGCAAAGGGGACAATCGATGAGCGCGCACGGTGAGAACACTCTCCAAGATTGTTTTGTATAGGTTACTTGAACTACCACGGTGGATTATCAAAGATCTAGGAGAAATTGCTTATATAACAAGTGAACTGTGTGTTCTTTTTTTGCTCAATGCTGATGATCATCAAACTCCCTGCGGAGCCATTCGTCTAATGAGTCGCCACCACCGCCTGCTATACCAACTACCATATCGCCTGCCAAGAGGTGTCGCTTTATAGCTTCTTTCAAGCGGCTATCTCTTTCTATCGCTACGGCGAAAGACTGATCGGGAAGATGCGCAATAAGCTCACTGGGCGGTATGACGCGCTGGTTAGGGTCTTCACGCGCTAGATAGCTCGGAATCCAGTAAAGCTTGCTAGCGCCATTAAAACAGTCGCCGTAATCGTTCAGCATATAGTGTTGCCGACGATTGGTCAGTGGTTCGTAGATCACTACGACTTTTTGTTGCTTGGCAGCTGCTAACTCAAGCGCAACGCTCATAGCAGCCCGAATTTTTTCTGGTGTATGTGCATAATCGGAATAAAGGTTTGGAATTAGTTCTTCCATGCGTCGTTGTAAGCCAGGGAAGTTGTTGATGTGTTTGACCAGTTCCTTGACAGACTCTTTGGTCGCCTCGTGGACTGCTTGTACGGCCAGCCATGCATCAAGCCGGTTGTAGTGCCCCGCTAAATGGAGTTTCTCAATATCCGGATGATCTGATTCAAGGATCGTTAAACGATTAGTTCCGGTTAAGCTAAGATAGTCATAATCTTCTTCCCACAGAAAGGTCCAGTCTGACTGGCCGATAAAGTCTGCAAAAGCCTGTTGGTAATCTTCGCGGGTGCGGTAAATCTCGTGATGATCCCAACTGACTCCGGTAATCAAACTAACATAAGGCCGAAACGACAAAAAATTGCGGTCGAACTCATCACACTCGTAGGCAAAAAACTCACTACCTTCCGCGTATTGTCCCATGTCGCCATAGCTTATCTTGGCGCCAACGGAGTAGCTTAGCGGGAGCCTCAGCTGCTTGAATAACCACACCACCATCGCTGTCGTTGTCGTTTTGCCGTGGGTGCCGGCAACGGCGATGAGCTTAAGTTTTTTATCCGCCAAAATCTGATTTATAAAGTCGTCGCGCTTGGTGCGTTTAATGTGCTGCGTGTCAACAAACCGAAACTCTGGTGCGTTAGGGTTTTCCTTCTCAACGGCCGACGAGTAGACATACCAGTCGATTAGCTGTGTTTTATGAACACGGGCAATATTCTCTTCACTCTGGCCTATTTGTATGTCGGTGATGCCGTGCTTGTTGAGATATTCAATGTACTGAGAGTTTTGCTTGTCCGAGCCCGACACATCGTAGCCGGCTTGCTTGGCGATCAGTGCAAGCGGTCCAATGCCGGCGCCACCGATGCCAGAGAAGAAGATATGCATAAGACTAGTCTAGCATTATACTAAACAGTAATGGATAAAAAATTCTTTCGGCGCTTTTCTCGGCGACTTCATTATGTCAGCCCTTGGCTCTTTCTTGCTAGCGCAGTTATTTTTGGAGTTATCAGTGTGCTGTCGCTTCGTAACAACAACGTTACTACGCTCAAGTTACGTGATAAAGTAATTGCCACCGATAAAGCTAACGGTGATGTTGATGGTGCGCTCAAGAGTTTACGCGAGTATATCTTTGCGCATATGAATACCAACCTCTCTTCGGGCCCCGGCGCCATTAAACCGCCTATTCAGTTAAAATATCGCTACGAACGCCTGGTAGCTGCGGAAAACGAGCGTGTCGGCAAGGAGAACGATCAAATCTACACTGACGCTCAAAAGGAATGTGAAAAGAAGTTCCCAGCGGGCTTTTCCGGTAGTGGGCGCATTCCGTGTATCAAGGACTACATTGCCAGTCACGGCATCGTAGAGGAAGAAATTCCCGATAGTCTGTATAAATTTGACTTCGTTTCGCCTAGATGGTCGCCAGATTTAGCCGGCTGGAGCCTGATTATCACGAGCATTTCACTAGCCTTATTTGTTGTTAGATTTGGGCTAGATCGCTGGGTGCAAGCTGAATTACGAGATCTTGCTTAACAGGGGTAGAAGGTGTAAAACCAACAATTAACAGTTGACAAGCTAAAACTGACAGGGGTATGGTAGTTGTGCAAACTTAATTTCAAGAGAGGGAGAAGATAAGTCCATGGCTTACAAGCACACAAACTCTAAGGGTGTAACATATTACCTAAACTCAAAGAAGGTTACACTTCGTGGTGGCAAGGAACAGACCATCTATTACTTCAGCAAAGACG
>CAZJME010000107.1:0-3035 GCA_964547235.1 uncultured Candidatus Saccharibacteria bacterium | reverse complement strand
GCATACAGCTTAGAACGCCGTCGCAGATGTTGCAAAGGTCCTGAGTTCTGTACGGGACAGCGCATTTCCGAATAATAACTTTACTACATGTACATATATAAAGAGGTAAAGTAGATTGGCTTTATTAACAGATGAAAAAAAGCACTATTTTACCCGCTATGCATAGCAGGTAAATCGTCTGCACTTTCGGATTAAGGTATCATGGGAGTATGGGTAAAAAGAAGTTTCTTGAACTGTTTACACTGGCTTCACAGCGGCTTCCATCAAAAGCGGAAAAATCAGCTCGTGGCGATGATTATAGCGGAAGGCAAATTCTGCGACGTAAGAATGAAGATAATAAGGCGAAACTGCATGGTAAGTCCCGTCCAAAGACCTCTTCAGCTGCCCGAAAAAGCTCTAGACGTGGTTTTTCGTTTATACTATCTTTTGTTCTAATTTCTTAATACGGAGCTCGTGGTTTTGCACTTGGTCGTCGATTACCGAAGTATAGTCTATGGCTGAATGTTATACCGCTAATTGGATTTCATTAATTTTTCGTTCTAGTCTGGCAATATCATCTTTTGTGGCCATGTTGGCGATATCATCTTTACTAACGAGATGCGATGTTTGTTGAGTAATAGTCGCAGTCATAAATTGTTTAAAGTCGTCAATGATAGCTTCGTCCATATTCATAGTCTATCATGTCGAAAAGAAAAAAGAGACCCATTGTTCGGGTCTCTTTTGACGTTGGTGATTGAACTTAAGATAGTTCAACAGTAGCGCCGGCGTCTTCCAGTGCTTTCTTGGCGTTATCGGCGTCTTCTTTCTTCGCTTTCTCAAGCACAGTCTTTGGAGCACCGTCCACTAATGCTTTAGCTTCACCAAGACCAAGACCCGTTAGGTCCTTAACGGCCTTGATAACTGCTACTTTTTGAGCACCAGCGTCTTTAAGGACGACATCGTATTCGCTTTTTGCTTCTTCAGCTGGGGCAGCTTCGCCACCAGCAGCAGGACCAGCAACAGCAACTGCAGCAGCAGCTGGTTCAATACCGTACTCATCCTTAAGGATAGTTTTAAGTTCGTTTACTTCCAAAACGGTAAGTTTGGTAAGTTCTTCTGCTAATTTTTTAACATCAGCCATAGTGATTTCGCCTAAAGGTTTCAAAAGACAAACCTACGGTTTTTCTTTTGTCGTGCCAGTCCAAAAACGAGATTTTGGCTTGGCCTAAACTTTTCCCTTTAGGACTCTCCTTTCTTAACTAATTAATTCTAAATCCTTAGGCGGTTGCCTTATCGGCTACGCCGTCTAGTAGGGCGTGTAAGTTGCCTGATAGACCGCTCGTAACATCATTTACGGGCGATAGCAGTGTTGCTATCACCTGGGCAATGAGTTGTGTCTTGCTCGGCAAGGTTGCCAGAGCGCTAACTTCCTCGCTGCTTAAGAATTTGCCTTCTGGGCTGATAGCCCCGACAAAGCTAAGCTGCGGATTGGTTTTAGCAAACTCGGCGAGAACTTTGGCCGGCGCAACTTCGTCCTCAGTATTAAATGCGTAGAGCAACTGACCCTTTAAGGCGCTGGTGTCAACGTCTTTTAGCTCGTTGTTTTTCTCGATTGCTTTAATAACGAGACGATTTTTAACCACTTTTACCGTAGTTGACTCGTTTTTTGCATCGCGGCGAAGTTGCTGCAGTGCCTTCACGGTCGTTCCTTGGTAAGCGGCAACAACAGTTAACTTTGAGTTACCCAAAAGGGTAGCCATATCGTCGATAAGTTGTTGTTTCTTCTCTTTGGTAAGAGCCATAGTAAATCCTTTGATTCTTTAGGTTCGCTACTTCGACCTTTGAGCATGTTGCTCCGTAGCTTCGTTACCTAAACTAAAAAGTCTTTGGACGTACGCCAAAGACCTAAAGAGTTTGTACCTCGGTAGCAAATTAAGGCTAATGCCAGCTACGGTCTTTGGTAACGATGTAGCTATTCTACCTTTTAAGCTGCGTCATGTCAACAGGGGTATTGGGACCGTAATGATCTAATATGGAAACTTCATTTAGCTTGGCTAGGACCGGCTGTGCCAGTCGTCGGTCACGACGGAGTACCGTGGCTGCTTCACCGGCAAGCTCTTGGTCAGGCATCACTTTCAGCGCCTCAAGCACGGCAAGAGCGAAAATATCAACCTGTTCAAAGGTGAACGGCTCCTCACCTTTCCAGTCGGTGCGGACACCAGCAACGGCGTACAGATTTCCCACGCGTTGCCCAGCCTCTAGAAGAGATGCATGGTTGGGTCGTTCCGTATCAAGTGACATGGCTACTAAGTATCCAGCAACTTCTCTGCGTAAAACCGTGCGTTCTGTTCCAGTAAGTTCTTGTGTATCGCGTACGGCACTAAAGTCTTGGTCGATCAAGACACTGCGCGGACTGCGAGCTGCCTCACGGATGGGTTGCAGGCATTCTGATTCTGCTATTCGAACAGGTACTGTATTTACTCTTTGTGACTTCATAAAACTCCTTAAAAATAAAACGACCTCTCGCGGCTGGAGAGGTCGTTATGTTGGCATTAACTGACATCAGCCGCTAGTGCGGTTGGCAATGATGTCAGTAATAATGCGTCTTATCATGGTGGCTATATTACACCCAGAGTGAAATATGTCAAGCCTCCTTAAAAGGGGCGCCGGTGCCTTGAAAGATACCTTGAATCAATTGGGCGTCTGTCGGAATCCGTCCTGCCTGCACCATCTCTTCACGCCTTTGCGTCATGTCTGCATACCATTGTGGGTTGCCGGCTATTATGCTGTCCGCTGGCGTGCCGATCGCCGGGCTGCTGGCTGCTAGAACTCGCACTCCAATTCTCTCTGCAACTGTAGAATTAACCGGCTTTTCAAATGCAGTAGTGGATTCTGCAGTTGCTGCCTGGTCCGTTGGTATGGTAGCTGATTCTATACTCTTTTTTGTGGCTGACCGGCTGCCTTTGACTGGACGAATAACTCGGTCGCCCGGGGCTGTTTCGCGCCACGGTTCATCTGCCATATCATGAAATTGGTCGATCATTGTTTTTTCTCCT
>CAZJME010000106.1:0-3106 GCA_964547235.1 uncultured Candidatus Saccharibacteria bacterium | reverse complement strand
ATTGCTATCAATATGGGTGTCTTTAAGCCGTTTGATTACACTTCATTAAAGGCATTCAAAGATCTACCTGAAGGATCATTAGACAGGCTGAAACAGCTTAATCTATTTACCGATAATGTCTTGGTTGATGCCGCCAAGAGTTTTACAGAGAGTGACCGAAGACAGCTATATGATAGCCTTCTAAACTCGGGTGCAGACCATCAAATCACAGCCAACCCTGATAAGTTCGACATTATACCTCGCTCCGAGCTCTTAGACATAATGCGAGAGAAACGGCAGTACATTAGTGTGGCTGGCGCAATTCATAAGTGGACGGATGGCAGTGATAAGGAACTCATATTAGAGTTATTGGATGGTTCTACTGGCTCTGCTGATTCGATTGCCCAAAAAATCGATCAGCTTCCAAACCTTGATACCGACTGGTTTGTTGGTGAGCTTGAGCGACGAGATGATCTCGGAGCATTAGTTACATGTTTGAAATTTCTGCCTAACCTCGATCAAGATGCGCTTTTCGAGCGCTCGCTCGCTATTGGCGGGCATCAGCGAGAGATGATACTAGGTTATAATCTGAAAAACTTTAAATTTGAAGACACTGGTGCAGTTCTGGATAGACTCATTGAGGTGGGTGCGTATGACGCAATTGCTAAGAACACGGGTTATTTTGAAGGAGAAACCCCCGACAGTATTGTTCGGAGAATTGGGTCTACACCAGAAGGCGTAGTTGCGATTGCTAAGAACTTATACAAGTTTCCTGATGCCGATCGAAACTGGTTAACAAACGCACTGGTTGAAAATGGCGAGCTGAGTACTGTTGCTGAAATTGCGACAAGCCTTTTAGATGCTAGCATCGATGGTAAGTGGCTGTTTGAAACTCTTAGCGCTGACCCGGAAGCACTGGGAAAGTTTGCGTACTACATTAGAGAGCGAGGGGAATTCCAGCAGATCACGGCTGAGAGGGTCTTCCAAACTTTGCTAGACTTAGATGCTACTGACGTTATTTCGCTAAGAATTGGGCTTTTCACCGAGCCTTCCATGCACCAAAGGTTCCTTGATAAATGTATTGAGCAACGTGCTGAACATGACTTTATGTGGAAGCTTGATGAGCTGTCCATGGGCCCGATTGATGTAGCACGCCAATGTATTGCGGCTGGCTGGGAAAAGCCTGTTTTAAGTAGGTGGAATGAACTAGGCTTTCTTAAGGGTATCGATCAAGCAGATATACCTTCCGCCGAAGAGGTACTCAGCTGGGGTGGCGCAGCAACGTTGTTGTGTAGTACTGATGTTTATCCGGATATAGATGTTGATAGCATCTTTCAGCAAGTTATAAACAAAGGAGATCCTGAACTACTCGCCCAAGTACTCGTTCATACCAAGCTCGAACTGATCCCCAATTCAGTGGGGCAAGCTTTGGTAGGTACGGACTTTGGTTGGGTAATCCGCCATAAGAAAGAGAAATTCGATAAAGAATTATTCACTTCTGAGTTTATGGAGCAGTACTTGAGATCTGGTGATGAGCGCTTTATCGAACTTTACGAATACAGTGGTCAGCAGATAGAGTGGCTTGATAAACAGCTAGCTACCTTTGGCCGTGACGCGCCTCCTGTGTTGCTCTTGTCTGCGCAGCAAGTCCTTCAGGAAAGTGACGAGCCGTTGCCGCAAGGCTTGGTTGAGCTTGGTGTCACCCGAAGAGGTCAGGCGGGTATTGAGCAGCTTCGTCGCATTAATGGTAGTCTGCGTCAGCAGCTGGTGTATGGTATGCAATCTGATGATGAAGTTGCTGGTTTTGTGGCACTTACAACCGGCAACGAACTAGCTAAAGCAATCGCTAAGCAACTGACACGGTTTGGGGCCTCCCAGTGGGGACAGCATACTGATGATGCATGGACTAGCGTCATGCAAGGCCATTTCTCTACTCGTGCGAACCATGCTCCTTTGGCTCCTGAGTTTGTTCAATCTGAGCTATACAATGTACGTACCATTGATGCTAAAGAGTTTGATCCATCAAAGATCGACGAAGATGCTCGCAATCGATTTATAGGGCTGCAGGAAAGCCTACAAAAGGCCTTTGAAGTTGCTGAGCTCCCTGCAAAAGGTCGATTTGGTTCGTTGTTTGCAGAAGGAAAACAATTGTTACTTGACGAGTTAGAGAGACTCGGCCCTATAAGAGAAGGCCTGGTAGCTAAAGGCAACCAGAAGGGTATCGATAACATCGAAAGTCGGATTGCTGGTATTAGTGAAATTGCAAACATGAGCACACTAGAGTTCATGAGAACAGTTAGAAACGACTTTGATCGCCTCGTTACCCTTAATGTAAAAGGATTTGACAGTATTGTTCGAGTTGGAATGTTTGCGCGTGCTCTAACTCAGTCATCAGCAGCACGTATCCTAGGAGAAACAGTACGGACTTCAGACGTTACGTTCGATGCACTGGCTAATATGAATGACTTTGTAGATCATATTGTTAACCAGGAGGTGTATAGAGATTATTTTGCAGACGATAACTCCCGAAAATCATTTGAAAGATTATCCGATACCACTGCACTGAGAGCACAACTCACTAAGGCTCAGTCTGGTCAGGTAAGTGGTCAGACAACTCTCCAATTTGTCCCTAGTCGAGGCATCGCTCTCGAACTATCTGGACACATGGGCGATGCCTGCTGGGCGTCCAAATACGAGTCTATAGCCAATGAGTTTCCTGGCATTACATCGCTAACTTACGTCCGCAACCCAGGTACTAATAGCGAGCGGATTGTTGGCGCTGGGCTTGTCATTGATACTGTAGATCAGGAAACTGGCGAACCGGTGTTAATCTTACGCGGAACAAACCCCATTGAAAACTATATAAATGGCGTAAAGGTTGAGGACTTCTTCGGTGCCCTTTCAAGTTATATGTCGACAGTTGCTAATGGAAAGAAGGTAGCAGTTGTCATCGATAATCAGGCCGGTAGTGGCGCGACGAACAGGCCAGTACTATTTGAGTACTTAAATAGTGTAGTGAAACCACAAATGACTGATGGTCGGGCACTACAGCTGCCGGCAGATACTACTTTTAACGGGTACTTGCTGACACCTGGTGCGCACCCAGTCTATACCCTGAGTCCACCCG
>CAZJME010000105.1:0-3170 GCA_964547235.1 uncultured Candidatus Saccharibacteria bacterium | reverse complement strand
TTTGAGTTCTAGGTTGGGTGGCTTTGCGGCTGCGGCATACGATGAAGGCCTACATTCATTGGAGCCTGGCGAGCCTGTTTGGCAGGATGCGGTTTACACTGCCCTAGATGAGGCGGGAATTAGTCGCGCAGATTTTGGCAGCATGTAGTTGACAGACAAATCGGTTATTCGGTACTATTTAGAGGATTGTTAGCACTCTCATGCTTAAAGTGCTAACGAATACTGAAATAACGGAGGAAGCAATGGGAATTAACATTCAACCAATGGCTGACTATATCGTAGTCCAAGCCGAAGAAGCACAAACCAAAACGGCCAGTGGCTTGTATTTGCCAGGCAATGCCCAAGAAAAGCCCAAAATTGCTAAAGTAGTAGCAACTGGCGAGGGCGTGCGCGAAGTCAAAGTTGGCGAGCGCGTAATTTATAAAAATGAGTATGAAGCTACCACTGTAAAAGTGGCTAAAGAAGAGTTAATTTTGGTTAATCGACAAAACATAATCGCAACGGTTAAATAGAGAAAGGAGAAGTAGGGAAAAGAGCGGCCCGAGTATAAATCGCGCCTACCCCATTACCCGAAAGGAACTTATGGCAAAAAAAGTATTTTACGATGATGACGCCCGCCGACGAGTACTAGGAGGAGCACAAATTCTGTATGATGCAGTTAAAACGACAATGGGTCCAAAAGGCCGAAATGTCGTTATAAACAAAACCTATGGCAGCCCGACGGTTACGCACGACGGTGTGACGGTGGCCAAAGAGATCGACCTCGCCAATGAAGACGACGAGACACTAGGCTATAAAGTTGGTGCCGAACTCATAAAGCAAGCCGCCAGCAAAATGAATGACGTAGCTGGGGATGGTACTACTACGGTCACCGTTCTGACATACCATATTTTGAACGAAGCCAATAAACTGATAGCGGCCGGGCATAACCCGATGCAATTACGCAAAGGTTTGGAAGTGGCTGCTCAGGATGTACTGAAGAAGTTGGGGGGTATGTCTGAGGATATTAAGAGCCAAAAGAAACGCGTAGCTGAAGTTGCCACCATTAGCGCCGGCGATGCCGAAATCGGTACTCTGATAGCCGAGGTCATTGAAAAGATTGGCAAGGATGGAGTAGTCACGGTAGAAGAAGGTCAAGGCTTGGCACTGGAAAGCGAAGTGGTCGAGGGTTTCACTATGGATCGTGGCTTCGTCAGCTCCTTCATGGTGACCGATGCCGCTCGCATGGAAGCCGTTATGGACAAGCCCGCCATTCTGATTACCGATAAAAAGCTTAGTTCGGTTCAAGAATTCCTGCCGGTGCTCGAAAAACTAGCCGCTTCTGGCAAGAAAGATCTAATTCTGATTGCCGAAGATGTAGAAGGTGAAGCTCTTACGACGTTAGTGCTTAACAAGCTGAAGGGTGTCTTTAACACCGTGGCTGTCAAGGCTCCAAGTTTTGGTGACAAGCGCAAGGATCGCCTAGAGGATATCGCCATCTTAACTGGTGGGACGGTTATCAGCGATGAACAGGGAACCGATTTTGAATCCGTTGAACTTAGTGACTTAGGTAGTGCTCGTCGCGTAATCGTAACCAAAGACGAAACTACCATCATCGAAGGGGCTGGATCAGCTGCTGGCGTAAAGGCGCGCATTGCTCAGATTATGGGCCAAGAAGCCGCTGCTACCAGTGAATACGACCGGGAAGATCTAGAGAAGCGTCGAGCTAGCCTTCAGGGTAAGGTTGCAGTTATTAAAGTTGGTGGTGCCACCGAAACTGAGATTGAAGAAAAGAAGTTTCGCGTTGATGACGCCGTAGCTGCCACCAAAGCTGCCTTGGACGAGGGTATTGTGCCAGGTGGTGGCGTAACGTTAGTGAACCTGGCTGGTCAAATTAAGACAACCGGTCATGATTCTGCTGCAGCGGGAGCAACGTTACTACAAAATGCTCTCGAGCAACCCTTCCGTATTATCTTGTCGAACGCTGGTCAGAATCCAGATGAATGGCTGCCTCAAGTAAAAGTTGCCAAAGCTGGCCTAGGGGTTAATGTGAACAGTCCAACTAAGCAGCTCGTTGATTTAAAAGCCAACGGAGTCGTAGATCCTGTCCGTGTAACCCGAGAAGCTATTCAAAACTCTGTTAGTATTGCTGGTACCAGCATGACCATGGGGGCGTTGGTAGTTGATGTGCCCGAAAAGGAAGCCCCTGCTCCTGTGGGCGGCGGCATGGGTGGCGGTATGATGGGGATGTAATAAATCCCCCTTGGTTTCGAGAAAAGAGGCTCTTAACGGGCCTCTTTTATTTTCTACGAGTACTGGTAACGGCACATTTATCAGGATAGATGAGAGCAAATGACCCTACGTTTAATTTGCAAGAGATGCTGGATGATGCTGGTGAGTTATGGTGGGCTACATTCATCAAAAGACAAGCTATAAGGTCGGGTTGTACGAATGTAAAGTTCGTGAAGTACAGAAAATGAGCAAGCCATTACCAATAGCTGCCGAAGGCGGAAACAGGCTAAATTACCAGCACGCACAAGGCAATTTTCTTGGCAGTGCCTAGTCGTTGCTCGGGCGTCAAGTTTGTAGTATAATACGCTTTATCGTTTAGGAGGTAAGCATGGCACGTTGGCCGTTTCGTCGCACAAAAAAATCTGATGTAAATGTTCCGAATGAAGTTCAGGAATATTATGATGCCGAACGGCGTCAACATATGGGCGTGGCTTGGTTGATCGCTTTCCTTTCGCTCGTCGTCACTGTCATTGTGGCAACCGGGTTGTTCTTTGGCGGCCGTTGGACGTATCGCAAACTGGCACATAAATCGCCGGCGACAGTTAAAACAGCTCAATCTGATACAAAACAAAATGGTTCAGAGAGCTCAGAATCAAAAGCGAACGACAAAAACACAAGCAAGGATAAAAGTAGTAACTCATCTGCGCACACGAAATCCTCAAACGCGAGTGGTACTTCTGAGCAGAAAACAGCGAGCAACCGCAACGCTACAGGCAGCACACTTCCTGATACAGGGCCGGGTAATACGCTCGCAATATTTATGACAAGCACAGCAGTTGGCGTTACTTTCTACCAACTGATCCTACGCCGAAAATTGTCTCGTAGTTAATTTACGACTTGGTCTTCTGAGAGAAGTAGTTAATTTCGTTAACCACATCGAGTAGGGCCTGCGCCTTCTC
>CAZJME010000104.1:0-3241 GCA_964547235.1 uncultured Candidatus Saccharibacteria bacterium | reverse complement strand
CCTTTCTCGATTACATGTTTTATTCTAACGGTTGCGTTTGATGTTGGAACTATCGCTCGTGTCAAGGTTGAAATGTATAATGACATAAAGCTAAAACAAAAGAGCCGAAAAACTAGGTTCTTAGTAACGATGAACTCGAAGGAGCTATTCCATTGAACCATCGTGTTGGAGCCGCGCAGGTTCGTTGCGCATCGAGCTACGAATATTGTGCCTAATTCCATTGTTCTACCGTCTTGTAGAATTGGGTTTATTGAAGTGACCGGCTCCTACCTAGTTTTGGCGGTTAGCTTCGAACGCCAGGGTCTTGCTCGCGACTTTTAGTGCTGCCATCCTTGTTCTTGTTTGGTCCACCGATCGTATCGATACTCATAACCTTTGTCCATGTTTTACCGTTGTCCGTGGACTTCCAAACATTAGCGCCCGAACCGCTCATATATACAGTGTTGTTACCGGCGAAGGCGAAATTCTCGATCTTAACACCGAGCCGATCGCTATTGTTGACTCCTGCGGGCACCTTTGACAACAGACTCCAGGTATGTCCTTTGTCCGTGCTTTGGTAGATGCCACCGCCGTTGTCATACCCATTGTAACCCAGCAATCTATTGCCACTTTTATCGGTCGTATCAAAGGTGGCAAATTCCATGTATTTACTGGTAGCTGTCCATGTTTGACCACCGTCGTTGGTCGTAAAGCTCTTAGGCTCGCCCTGAGTACCTTGAGTTGAAACAAAGACGTTATTAAAGTCGGTTGGGTTCATCGCACCCATTAGTAAGGTCTTGTAATTTTTTGGAAATTTAGCGGCGTACGAAGTCCAGGTCTTGCCGCCGTCAGTTGATTTCATTGCACCTTTTTGGAGGCTTTCATCCATGCCACCATTTTCGCTTGAAGCAGTAAGTGTGAATAGCCAAATACCATTAGGATCCTTGGGGTTTATGTCAACACCGAACGCCCTAAAACCATGCTCTGCACCCGTAGGAAGCTCGGCCCAGTTCCTGCCACCATTAGTTGTTTTATATAAAATACCTATGTTGTTGAAGTATTGTTTCTTGGGCTTGTGATTGGGGTCGGAAAACGACGGAGGCATATTGTTACTGCCATAGTAGATAGTTTTAGTGTCGTTTGGCGCAAAGGCAATGGCATCTGAGCCGCTGGCGTTCATGCCATCCTTAACTAGCTGATGCCAGTCTTGACCACCGTTAGTGGTTTCCCACACGCCAGCAGTTTCGGAGAACATAGTTTGTAGATCGCCCGGCGACTCAACCCTAGAGATTATGACGTGGTTACTGTCATTGGGGTCAATAATAGTTTTGCCAAGCTCCTGGATACAGCGAGCCGAGGGATCACTCTCCTTGGCATAGCCGGCGATGCCCTTGTCGGCCTCTTTCCAGGTAGCACCAGCGTCAGTTGATTTGTAAACACCTTTATACTCTACGCCCACATACAAGGTGTTAGCGTTTTTTGGATCAACAGCAAGCGTCTCGCCGGTACGATAGTTGTCGTGGCCACGCGGCAGGCACTCCAAGACATTTCCCTTCATTAGGCCAGATTTGCTTGCGTCGGATTTATTAAATAGCTTACTGATTGGTGAGCCGCTATTGTTGGGTTTGGATTTACTGTATACGCTCCAACCTACAAAACCGATTACTCCGATCACTACCAATACTAAAATTAGTGCGAGTAGGTGGGCGAAGCCTTTCTGATTACTTTTCATTACTGCTCCTTCTTTGTATAACGGACTAATAACTATAAGCATAAGCAATTATAATGCTTCACGCAAACCAGAGAACTAATACTCCTTAGAAATAATAACCAGCCTCGCGAAGCATGATTATTAGTGGGTTACATTCCCAAAAGCAAGAGAGCGACCGACCCGAGCGAAAGCGTAGCCTAGAAAGAAAAGGCTTGGGTAGTTTTTTTTGCACAAAAATAATGGAGAGTTCCAGCTATTGTTTTGTTGCTATTCTGATTGCTTATTGTCGACACCCATACCAGAGCAGCCACTCATGAAAAGATCCCCGTCGTTGGGGGATCTTATCTCGTGCGTGCCCACCCTGCGGCGGGTGCGTTTTGTTTTACAGTGTTTGTTTGCAAGCGCCGCTTGGACGCACGATCCTTGTTCATCTTACTGCTTACGCTACAAATGTCAATGCCAGGGTCAGTCTTTGGATAGTTTTATGGGCAATATACCGAACACCAAAACCAAAGCATAGAGCACGGCAAATCCACACATAACACTCGGGATGCCATTTATGGTCTCGGGTTTGACCATATTCGCTACGGTAGTCGGAATAAGGAAGAACAGATAGCCAGACAATAGGTATATCACTGCCTGTTTACGACTTTTGGCGAGCGTCGGTAGAATGCGTAGTCCTTGAACCACCGAGAATAGTAGCCAGTAGTAATAATAAACAAAGTACCAGCCACCCAAGTGGTTCCTAAGCTGAAAAATAGCGTAATTTCCGGCACAGATATGAGAGTTGAAGGCGCTACTACTGAACGCAAACAGGTATATAAACGCGGCCGAGGTAACATAAGCCGTAACCACCGCCCAACGCTCTTTTTTTGCTACCAGAACATACAAAAGATGTGCGCCAAGTGGTGGCAAAAGGGTTATAGCTACAAAACCAATTCGTGACCACGCCAAAGCATCAAGATTAAAACGACCACAGACGTTGTACTCAGCAAGCTGGAATAACGCCAAGGATACTAACATAACGGATGCCAAACGAGTGCGCGTTGAGCGGAGGCCGTGTCGAAGCAAAACCCAAATGAGTAATGAGGTCTCGATAATGAATGTCGCCAGCATGACAGGCGGCGAAAAACAACAAAAAGTTGTCGCGTGATTTCTGCGAAACATCTCCCACAATGTATCGTTTGCGCTTAATGCGGTCAATGGCCTAAATTTCAACCACACGAGTTACCTTAAGTCTGGCACGCATGGGACGCAAAAAAAACTGCCCAGAAGGTACTTCGAATAATTAGTTATTTAGATACCGCCGCATTTTCGAGAATGCACGCGTACTAGACCGCTGTAAGCAAAGTGGCAGTACTCACGCAAGCATCTTAAGAAGATCTTGTTCGGATATTTGTGCAGTTCCTAGTTTGACGGCTTTTGCGAGCTTGCTTGCGCCGACATTTGCGCCAACCACCAAGTAATCTGTCTCTTTGCCAACGCTCGTCTGAAAAGTTCCACCGAGCGCACGAATTTTTTCTGCCGCTTCTTCCCTTCCGAGCTCATGCA
>CAZJME010000103.1:0-3257 GCA_964547235.1 uncultured Candidatus Saccharibacteria bacterium | reverse complement strand
ATAATAAGTAGAAAAAAATCAACCATTTTTTGTTCGTCAATATACTTGTTTGTTGACATGTTTAGCATTTCTATAAACACCATCGACCTACAATATAAATATGCTAGCAACCTTCCCAGTGGCTTGCAGTATATGGTGCAGGGAATTGTTGGCAAGAGTGTAGCGAAGCATAGGCAGTGGCCTCGAGCCAGATAGGTAGGCGTATATTTGATCAATTTATCGTCTTACGTCTCGTTGTTGCTGTATATCGTGGAGCACGCGATGCCTACAAACAACAGTCTTAGAGCGATAATAGTGGGTTGTTGGCCGGCTTTAGGTGTAGATTTATCTGTAATTATTTGTCTAAAACCAGTGTATCTTACAGAAAGCACAGTGAGCAGCAACATATGACAAGAATAAATTGATGAGAATCGCAAAAAAACACGGCTATGAACTTTTTTATACGCAAAAGGTAGGGAATAATACATAATTTTAGTAGTGTTTAAAACAACGCACGAATTTCTCTTAGTTCTGTTTGGAATACCAAGTTATAGGTGGAGCGTTATAAAAATAACTACGTAAACATATTGACTTTAAACAAGTTACATAGTAGACTTATGGCAGTAAGTTAAAAACAAAAAGCTTACAAAAATTTCTCTTCTTCGCCCTCCAAAGCCTTACCGGCTTTTAGGGCGGTCAGTCACAGCTAGGGTGATAAGCGCTTATAAATCTACATTAAAGGGCGGATTTGTCACCTAGCTCCTTATACTACTTTTACGACTGACTAGTAAACGAGGTTACGCGACAAGGAATAATTGGGTGAATAATGTAAACTTAAGTGGTATGAGAAGACTCAAGACTACATTTTTATTTTGGCTTTGCGCTAGCCTTGCGGTTGTCATTATGATTTCTACCAACCCCCGTGACATATCGTCTGTATCGCTGCTATTGTTGCCGCCACTGCTATTTTTTATTGCTTTAACAGGGGTGAGCTATCGCATTCTAGAAAGTCTTAATATATTCAGAAATCCAAATGCGCGCAACAAGCTTGTGGTGTTTTCATTAATTTGTTCAGGACTTCCAATATTGCTTATTATTTTGAAATCCATTGATCAATTATCGGTCAGAGATGCGGTGCTTACTGGTAGCCTAGTATTTGTTTTGACTTTTTACTTCAGTCGAACTAGTCTGAATAATCATAATTCTTAGCATAAAAAACCTCCTCAATCTGATATAATCTACCTATGCAACCAGATAATGCACCGTCAATGCAGGAATTGCCACCTCCCCAGGTGACTGGTGAGAATATACAGGATTCAGAAAGTAGACAACCGGCTATCGAGCAAGAGCGCGCGGCCGGTGAACTTCCTTCGGTTGGTTCACCTTCGTTCGGGCAAGCTCCAGTTCAACCAATTACAAATACCCCAAATGATCCTTCTGGAGCAGCGGACTCTCCGTTGGCAAACGCTAGCACTCCAAGTATTGCTCTAGCCGCCGACGATAGTGACCTTATTGAAAAAGAATGGGTGGAGCGGGCTAAGGCAATAGTTAATCAGACTAAAGATAATCCACATCAACAAACGAAAGCAATGAATAAGTTTAAGGCGGACTACGTTAAGAAACGTTATAACAAAGAGTTGAAAGTAAACGAAAGTTAGCTATGTCATTCGTCTTAATAATGGTTCTCATTTTTCTAGTCTTACTAACTATTACGGGTTTTATTATCTTTTTTCACTCAAGAAAGCTGCTCCGTGAACAAAAAAACTATGAGCGTGGGCTCAAAATGGTACCCCTGCTTATTCACCTACCTCCATCGAGCGAAGATATTGAGGGAAATGGTCGAGATGTTCGCGATGTTATTGAAGAGAATATTTCGAAAGCACAAGTGCTTTATAGCATTATCGCCAGTACGGTAAAAAAAGACTTTAAAAGTAAGTTTTATGGTCAACGTCATGTGGCGTTTGAGATTATCGGCACCAAAGGTTTTGTTCATTTCTATGCGGCTGTCCCTGTCGCGCTAGTCGACGTAGTCAAACAAGCAGTTATAAGTGCGTATCCGACCGCTCAGCTTGAAGAGGTAGCGGAGCATAATATCTTTAGCCCTGTGGGTCGTATCGCTGGCACTATAGGTGGCGAATTAACCTTAAAAGAGCATTATGGTTATCCGATTGCAACCTATCAGGAGATTAAGCGTGATGCGATGCAGTCGATTCTTAATGCACTTTCAACTTTAGATAAAGAAGATGGGGCAGGTATACAGATACTCATTCGTCCAGCACAGCCAGGCTGGCGTAAGGGAGCGCAGGCTGTTGCTTCTAAGAAACGCAAGGGTAAAGAAGACAAAAAAGGTTCCGCTAATGCCTTTTGGTGGGCTCGGCAGGTGGCAACTGCCGTCGTCAAGCCGCCGGAAGATAAAAGTCACAAGGAAGAAGAAAAAAAGAACGACTTGTCTAGCCTTGAACAATCGATCCTAGACGCTATAGACGATAAGACGCGTTATCCGGGTTATGAGGTGTTAATTCGGGTTGTGGCCTCATCTAATATTTCTCAGCGGGCGCAAGCAATACTCAATAACATCGTTGCAGCTTTTGCATTATTTGATGCTCCAGGGAAAAACGGCTTCAAATACACCGTGGCTAAAGATATTGAAAGCTTTGTGACGGCTTTTATACTGAGATTTTTCCCACCTGAGACCAACAAGAATATCCTTAATGCCGTTGAACTTGCGACGCTCTTTCATTTTCCTGACCAAAAGAACATCCCCACCTCGCAGCTGGAGCGGCAAGCCTCCAAGCAGGTTGATGCCCCTCGTAATATCCCAGAGGATGGCTTATTGCTGGGTTACAACCTCTTTCGTGGAGCCAAGAAGCCTATTCGTCTAACGTTGGCTGACCGACAGCGCCATATGTATGTGGTAGGGCAGACTGGTACAGGTAAATCAACGTTCCTAGAGAATTTAGCATTACAGGATATGTTGAATGGTGACGGTTTCGCTTTTGTTGATCCGCATGGTGATACGGTCGAGAAACTTTTAGCCATGGTGCCGCGTGAACGCACTGAAGATGTTATTTATTTCAACCCTGCCGACATGGACTTTCCAATGGGCCTTAACATGTTCGAGCACAAGACCCCTCAGCAGAGGGACTTCCTTATACAGGAAGCTATAAACATGTTGTATAAATTGTATGATCCACAACATCAAGGGATAATTGGCCCCCGTTATGAACACTGGTTTCGCATGGCAGCACTGACCTTAATGGCTGATCCGGCGGGTTTTA
>CAZJME010000102.1:0-3258 GCA_964547235.1 uncultured Candidatus Saccharibacteria bacterium | reverse complement strand
ATACACATACCCATATTCTAGAACGTGAGTGTTCATTAAACTGGGGCTTAGTATAAACTTGTCAATAGCAAGCATTGACCAACATAATAAATAGTGTATAATATTAAAAATGAGTACTGGATCAGATGACAGCTTTGCGAAGCGAATGCAAGAAACAACCAAGTCACTAGAAGGTGGCAATCCGAATATTACCGATGGCTTTGACCCTGTGCCAAGGCCGTTTCCAGTGCCACTTGAAGCTAGGTTACGCTATGGTGAAGGCATTAGCCATTTAGACCGACCATCTCAACGAACTGATAAGGCGGTAGCTATCCCTGCAGGGCACATTGCATTGAAGGGCGATTTTACTGCGCCTGTAGAATAGCAATCGAAACTCTTCTCAAATTGAGGTATAATCACTCACGAATGAGTGACGTAAAACTAGACGACATTGTTTCTTTGTGTAAGCGGCGGGGTTTCGTATTCCCGGCGAGCGACATTTATGGTGGTCTGGCAGGCTTTTACGACTATGGCCCGTTAGGGGTTGAGCTCGTCAATAAAATCAAGGCTGAATGGTGGACGGCAGTAGTTACCGAAAACGATAATATCTTTGGTGTCGATGGAGCAATCATTCAGAACCCTAGACTGTGGGAGGCTAGTGGTCACGTGGCGGGATTCACCGATCCACTGGTGGATTGTAAAAATTGTGGTGCTCGCCATCGAGCCGATCAACTGGCAGAAACCGACTCAACCGACCTCGCCGAGCTCAAGGATCTACTTAAAGACAAGGCATGTCCTGTTTGTGGTAAGGAAGCCTTAACAGAACCGCGTAAATACAATATGATGATGAAGACGTGGGTTGGACCAGTAGAAGACGAGTCAAGTGTGGCATATTTGCGACCAGAAACAGCTGGCTCTATTTTCACGAACTACGCTAATGTACGCGAGACAATGCGCGCCAAACTTCCGTTCGGTATTGCGCAGGTTGGTAAGGCTTTCCGCAACGAAATAAGTCCGCGTGACTTTATCTTTCGCGTACGAGAACTTGAACAAATGGAGATGCAGTATTTTATTCGTCCTAGTATGCAAAAGGATGCGTACGAACAGTGGCGAGAATTTGCCTGGCAGTTTCTGACTAAAAGACTGGGTATTGCTGAGAAAAATCTACAATGGCATGAGCATGCGCCAAACGAACGAGCGCACTATGCCGCAGCTGCTCACGATATCTATTTTGATTTTCCACAAGGTTTTAAAGAGCTGTGGGGCACCCATAATCGTACTGACTTCGATCTGAGCAATCACATGAAAGCTAGTAAAAAGGACCTGCAATATTTCGACGAAGAAACTCGAGAAAAGTTTATACCATATGTCATTGAAAGTTCGGTTGGTGTGGGTCGCATGATGATGGCGGTGTTGACCAATGCCTACTTTGAGGAAGAAATTAATGGCGATAAGCGTATTGTACTAAAACTTAAACCTGACCTTGCGCCGTATCGCTTTGCAGTCTCTCCGCTGCTAAAGAATAAGCCCGAACTAGTAGAGAAGGCTCGCACTGTTTACGTGGCTCTTAAGAATAAATGCGGCAACATTATATGGGACGATAACGGTAATATTGGCAAACGTTATCGACGTCAGGATGAGATAGGCACACCTGAGTGTGTTGTTATTGATTTCCAAACACTGGAAGATAACGCGGTTACTGTTCGTGACCGGGACACAACTGAACAGAAACGCATATCCATTGAGCAACTTTTGAAATAGAAGTTACAGTAAGTCGGCTGTCTAAAACGTACAAAACTGGTATCATTATAGGCATGAGAGCGTCGGCAAGTGTTACGGTCAGTTGCGAGATAGCAAAAGCATTTGTTGCTTTTTCCGATCTAGAAAAACGCCCAAAATTCTTGTCCGCTATCACGGAGCTCAAGTTGTTGACAAAGGAGTCGGCGGGGACCGGCACCAAGTGGCATGAAACACGCTATGAAGATGACATAGAAAAAGAGGGTACCGTGGAAGTAACCCAGTACAAACCACCACGTATTCTGGTACTCGACATTCATTCAATGGGACTTGTGTATCGAGTGCGTTACAATTTCCAGCCCGAGGGCAGCAATACAACAAAAATAGTTGCTACGATTGGCGGCAAGCAGAGAGGCTTGTTGGCTCGCTTCATGAAGAAATTCCTGTCTGGCAGTGGGCAGTACGTGCATGAACGATTACAAAATGAGCTCGATGCTTTTAAACATTATATAGAGAAATAACAATTTATAATGATCGTATATCATACAGACGGTAGCTGCGAGCCAAACCCGGGGACTGGTGGTTTTGCGGTAATCAAAAACATGAAGCCAGCTATTCTGGGGGGTGCAAACAATACAACAAACATTAGGATGGAAGGCATGGCAATTATTGCCGCTCTTAAAGATGCCAATGGCCAAGCGTGCGAAATATACACCGACAGTGAATTCTGGATAAAGGTGATTACTCTTTGGTCACTGCCATGGGAGAAAAATGGTTGGAAGAAAAAGGGTGGAGAAATTAAAAACTTGGATATTGTGCAAGAAGTTTGCCCGCTCTATCGTAGTTCAAAAGCGAAACTCATCTGGGTTCGTGGACATAATGGGCACGATGGCAACGAACTGGCCGACGAATGGGCAAACAAGGCGCGTTTACAACAGGTTAAGGGGAAACCATGGTCGTAATTAAAAAAATTCGGACAATCATCTGGGATTTTGATGGGAGGGACCGTTCTCGATAGTTTCGGTATTTTCGGCGAAGTTTTAGCGAAAATACTGCCAGAATTCAAACTTCAGCTTCCAGACGAAGAAACGCTCTTCCATAACTTTCACGGGTCTTTAGAAGATTCTCTCCGGCAGGTTATCGGCACGGAAAGCGCTGTTAAGCTTAGCGATGTGATCGAGCGCTTTTTATCAGTTCAAAACAGTCACTACGAAGTGATAGAGCCTCATATCCTTTCGGATGCTAAGCGGGTGATTGAGCAGGCGCACCATGCGAGGATAGAACAGCTAATTGTAACTAATCGTGAGCACGAGGGACGCCTCAATGCCAGTCCGCGATATATTGTGGAGCACTCAAGCCTAAAGGGAAAGATTAATAAAGTTGTCTGCGGTGATGATACTCGCTACCGTAAACCGGATACACGAGTTTTAGATGATTTTAGCTATGATCCTGACTGCACGATAGTCATTGGCGACCAGTTCGTTGATGGGCAATTTGTGTTAAACTTGGGGGTTAGGACGATTTTTGTCAATCGCCAGTCGG
>CAZJME010000101.1:0-3302 GCA_964547235.1 uncultured Candidatus Saccharibacteria bacterium | reverse complement strand
TGTGGGCAAATTTCAAAGAACAGCGTAAAATACCCCCATGCTTAAAAAAGCCTTGGTCGGGCCCCTAATATACTAAGTACTGCTAGTGTCTACGCGCCATGTTCTCTATGTTTCCCGATGTCCTTCAATTTTGCTAAGTGATCTTGGGTTTTGGTATGGTCCTCCTCTCGGGTCAATTCTCAGGCTCTGTAAAACAGGGATAAGCTGTTAAAATTATGGTATGAAAACACAATCATTCGCAGTATTAGCTCAAGACAAACCACTTGAATATTATGAATTTGATCGGCGCGAGCCAAATGATACTGATGTAGAACTTGAAGTTCACTACTGCGGTATATGCCATAGCGACATTCACACTGCGCGCGGAGACTGGGGAGAAGTAGAGTATCCCTGCATCCCCGGTCATGAAGTAGTGGGTATTGTGACTCGTGTTGGCAAAAAAGTTACCAGCTTTAAACCGGGTGACCGTGTTGGTGTCGGCTGCATGGTAAACAGCTGTGGCAAATGTGATGCATGTAAGCGTGGTTTTGAGAATAGCTGCTTTGAAGAAACCATATGGACATACAGCTCTAAAGATCCTGTTGATGGAACTGATACCAAGGGTGGCTACTCCACCATTATGGTTGCTCCCGAACACTTTGTACTGCGCTTACCCGAGGGAGTTGATATGGCTAAAGCAGCTCCGCTTTTATGCGCAGGTATTACGACTTATTCTCCTCTAAAGCATTGGGGTGTTAAGGAGGGAATGAAGGTTGGTATTATCGGCTTGGGTGGACTTGGTCATATGGGTGTTAAATATGCTAAAACCATGGGCGCTGAAGTATGGGTGATTACTTCGTCTTCAGAAAAAGTCGAAATTGCTAAGTCATATGGCGCAGACGGTGTCGTGTTATCCTCGTCCCTCGATGACATGAAGGGTGCTGCCAACCAATTTGACCTCTTACTCGACACTATTCCAAAGGCGCATGATCTCGAGCCCTATCTAAAGCTTTTGAATATCCATGGCACTATTTGTTTGGTGGGTCCAATCGAACCAATGCCTGGCTTCCATTCGGGTAGTGTTATTGGAGGACAGAAGTCTATTGCCGGGTCTGGAATCGGGGGCATCCAGGAAACTAAAGAAATGCTTGAATACAGCGCAGAGCATAGTATTTTTCCTGAAATTGAAATCATTGACATTAAAGATGTTAATAAGGCCTGGGAGAGTCTGCAGAGTAAACAGACCGCGAAACGCTTTGTGATCGATATCAAAAAATCATTTGATACAAGGCCTTAGGCTGTGCTCCAATTGTGGACGAAAAAGTCAAAACATTGAATAAGAAATTATCATGGAGAAACCCTAGAAAGTTAGTATGACAAGTTTTATACAGACAGAAGACATAGAAAAGATTATTCGCGAGTATATAGATAAATCAATACACATGTCTTTGGCCACCTGTGTAGATAACAGGCCTTGGGTATGTGAGGTACATTTTGTTTATGATGATGACCTGAATATCTACTGGCGTTCTAAGGAATCAAGACGGCATAGCCAAGAGATTGCTATAAATCCTCGGGTGGCAGGAAATATTGTCAAACAACATGGTCTTGGTGAATATCCTCACGCTGTTTACTTTGAAGGTATCGCTGAACTTTTAAGTGATACTGAAGAACAGAAGAAGATATTCCCTATCTTTCAGAGTCGTATTGGTGTGAGTGATGAAGCCTTTGATGAGTTGTCAGTGGAAGGTGGCCATAAGATTTACAAAATAACCGTAGAAAATTGGTATGCCTTTGGTAAGTTTAGTGGTGATAGCGGTCATAAGTACCATCTACCGTGGAATGGCGGTAAAAAGTGATTGGTAAGTTCTTGCACACCGGCTTTGAAGTCAATGATTTAGAGGAAGCCGTAAAGTTTTATAAAAAAATAGGTTTTACTCTAGAAAAACAATTCGACAAACCCGAACCAAAGGCAAAAGTCGCCACCGTAATTAACACAGACAGAACAACATTTGAACTATGGCAGTTTATAGACAAAGATCACCCACAAGTTCAATATATCTGCCAACACATAGCATTCGAAACGGATGATTTAGATGGCGATACTAAAAAACTAGTCGAGGCTGGCTGTGGAGTAGTTATCCCAAAGACAAGGGGTGTAACACTAACATATACATTTGTGCGTGATCCAAGTGGTAATTGTATTGAATTGGGGCAACGATGAATTATCCAGAAATGATTAAGAAATTTAACTTTCAAGCTCCAGGCAAACTTGAGTATGAAGACCTCAAGGCAAAAGCTCTCACTAGAGCTGACCTAAAGGCCGATATGGAAGGCGTGAACTCTAGTCTTGAGTTGATCCGAAAAACACGTGGTGGCTCATGGCCATCTGAGCCGGTAACGGAAGACTTTGATTTGCTAGATTTAGCT
Source organism: uncultured Candidatus Saccharibacteria bacterium (assembly GCA_964547235.1). GTDB lineage: Bacteria > Patescibacteriota > Saccharimonadia > Saccharimonadales > AWTP1-31 > CAZHBD01. The sequence goes on along the minus strand of CAZJME010000101.1, from coordinate 893 downwards.
TGGCATGAGCGAGAGTTTCGTGATGGCGACTCCTATGCATATGTAGTTTATAACGCAGATGTTGATTATATAGGTTGCTTTTACCTCTACCCTATGGGTTTGCGCACCAAACTTACCGAAGAACTTATGAAATATGACCTAGATGCTAGTTGGTGGGTAACAGCCGAAGCCTACGAACAAGGCTACTACGAAAAATTGTATAAAGCCCTACAACACTGGCTCAGTGACTTTCCCATAAAGAACGTTTACTACTCAAACAATGATATTCCCTCGTGAAAAATGCGATCCTGCTGCCAGGCAGACCCGACAAAGACCAACATTATGACCCAAGTCTGCCAAGCAACAGTCAGGACTATTGGTTTGCATGGTTACAACGCCAGCTGATCTTGAAGGACATTCACGCTGTCACCATAGAACCGCCATTCCCATTTCGCCCTCGCTATGATGAATGGAAAAAGGAGTTTGAACGTTTTGACATTGCGCCCGAAACTATCCTAGTTGGGCACAGCTGCGGTGGTGGCTTTTTGGTTCGCTATCTGAGTGAGCATAAAGATCTTAAAGTTGGCAAGGTTGTACTAGTTGCACCGTGGACAAACCCAGACAACTACGAAGTATCTGACACAGCCGATTTCTTTGATTTTGAGGTTGATCCAGCTTTTCCATCACGAACAGCCGGAACGGTTGTTTTCATATCTAGTGATGATGAGCCAAGCGTCGTGAAGACTGTCGATATTCTCAAAGAAAAAGTACATGGTATAGAATATCGAGAATACACAGACAGAGGACACTTTAAGGATAGTAAATTTTCTGAGTTATTGGGTGAGGTACTGTAGTGGGTTGGATAGCCTACAGCTTAATGATGTTCTTCTCGTCAGTCGCACTTTATTTGACCG
>CAZJME010000100.1:0-3351 GCA_964547235.1 uncultured Candidatus Saccharibacteria bacterium | reverse complement strand
GGCTTACGCCCTGCAACTAAGTATGCAGGCTTGGGTTTAAAGTGCGAAATGCGTGGCATTATGACTCCCCATATATCGTGAGTTATACTGGTAATTATGACAGCAATGACATTAAGCGAAGAGCTACAATGGCGTGGCTTTGTAAATCAAACAACATTAAGCGACATTACTGAACTTGATAAGCAGAAATTTACTTTTTATTGGGGAGTAGATCCTAGCGCTATCTCGATGCAGATTGGTAACTTAGCAGCAGCTATGATGGTGCGGCATTTTATGAAACACGGTCACAAAGCCTACCTATTGGTTGGTGGTGCAACCGGTCTTATCGGCGACCCCGACGGGAAAAGCGAAGAGCGAACGTTAAAAAGTAATGAAGAAATAGAAACCAACAAAAAAGCTATCGTTGGTCAATACAAGCAAATTTTCAAGGATCAGCACTTTGAGGTCGTTGATAATTATGACTGGTTCAAGGATATGGGTTACCTTGAGTTTTTACGAGATATTGGCAAACATGTTCCGATGAGGCAGATGCTCGGCCGTGATTTTGTTGAAACACGTCTGCAAGAAGGTGGGGCTGGCATTAGTTATGCTGAGTTTAGCTACGTTCTGATTCAGGGTTACGATTTTTTGCGCCTCAACCAGGAGCGAGGAGTCAATTTGCAACTTTGTGGTTCAGACCAATGGGGAAACAGTATCGCAGGTGTTGAATTAATTCGAAGAATTGCAGGCAACGAAGCGCACATTTGGACATCACCGCTCATTCTCAATAAGTCTACGGGTAAAAAGTTCGGTAAAAGCGAAGGGGGTGCAGTGTGGCTTGACGAAACGCTTACCCCCAAGGATCAGTTCTACCAGTTTTGGCTCAACCTGGACGATGAAGGAATAGAGGACTATCTCAAAATTTTTACCGAGCTCGATAAGCCTTCAATAACATCGCTCATGGCGGATTTTAATGAGAATCGCGCCTCACGATTGGCACAACGACGTTTAGCCTATGAAGTAACAAAGATCGTTCATGGCGAAGCAGCTGCACAAAGCGCCAAAGAAGCGGCCGAGAAACTATTTGGTCAACATGATTACACCACATTCTCCGCCGAAGATTTTGCAAAACTAAAACTTGAAGTTTTTACTATTGGTGACAATGCCCCTTTGATCAACACACTCGTTAAGACCGGTTTAGCAAGCTCCAATACAGAGGCGCGGCGGTTACTCAAAGAGGGCGCCGTTTATCTTAATAATGTCAAGATAAGCTCCGATAAGAATGTTATTGAAGCAAAGGACTTTGTTGCCGGCTACGTTGTCATTAGAAAAGGAAAAAACACACAAGTTGTTGGTAAAAAATAGTGTATACTCGCCGGTATGACTAAAAAAAATCAACTCAAAACAGCAGCAAAAAAACGTGCTGACCAGTATAACGATCCAAAACATAACTATCTTAAATATTGGGAAGGTCGTGATTATGAAAACGAAGCCGAACGTCTTGCCATTGCTCGTTTACTTAAAAATAAGCACTTTGCGTCAGCTGTAGATATTGGCGGCGGATACGGCCGGCTTTGTATTTTTTTGGAGCAATATGCAGACGCCGTTACCTTGGCTGAGCCAAGTCAACAACAGCTCGATATCGCTAAAGATTTTTTGCGCGACCATAAGGAGATTACACGAGTACTCACTCAGGCTGATGACCTAAAGTTTAAGGACAGCAGCTTCGATCTAATAACTATGATTCGCGTGATGCACCACTTGCCTGACCCGAGTCGTGAGTTTGCCGAGATTGCACGCGTTATGACTAAGGATGGTTACTTTGTTTTGGAAATCGCCAACTATATCCATTTTCGTAACCGCATAAAACATTTGGCTACGTTCCAGAAACTACCTACTGAGCCCGTAGATATTCGTTCAGCAAAAAATCGCAAACGAGACGAAATTGCCTTCGTGAATCACAATCCTAAGACTGTCATAAAACAGCTAGCTCACGCGGGGCTAAAAGTTGAGCGAACATTATCCGTTTCGAACCTTCGACTGCCAGGCTTGAAAAAAGTCATGCCTCAGGCACTGATGCTCGCCCTTGAGAAGCAACTGCAAGTTCCTTTGGCAAGCAGCTACTTCGGCCCGAGCACCTTCCTACTCGTACGCAAAGCATCCTAGCCGTATACTTAAACCATGACGACCATGGAGCCGATTGAAGACGTAAAGGGAGTTGGGCCCGCTATATCTCGGCACCTGCAAAAGCTTGGGATAAAAACCGTTGAGGACTTGCTGACCTACTACCCGCGTGCGTACCAGGACTTATCGCAAATTACTCCAATAAAGCAGTTACGACCCGGCAAAGTAACTATTCGGGCGAAACTTACCAAGCTGCATGGCCGCTATATTCGCCGCGGAATGCACATTACTGAAGCTGTTGCGCAAGATGACACCGACCGCGTTAATGTCATCTGGTTCAACCAACCTTATCGAGAGGCGACCATAAAAACAGACGAGATCTATTACATTACAGGACAGTTCGGGTTACATGGACAATACTTAAACATACAAAACCCTGCCATCGAGCAAGGTCTGGAAAGTCCTTTGCATAGCGGTCGTATCATCTCAATTTACCGAGAGAATAAACAGGTTACTTCTCGGTTGCTTCGAAAATTGTTGCACACTGCGCTAAGGGACGCGAACATGCCCGAAACCCTGCCACAGGAATGTGTGCAGAAATACCGGCTAACCAGCCGTAAACAAGCCTTGCAAGCTATTCACTTTCCAGCAAACTCGCAAGCACTTAAGCAAGCCAAACGACGTTTGGCGTTTGAAGAGTTGTTCGGTCTCACTTTAGCATCATTGCTAAATAAACAGGCCAACAATACTGCTCATGCCATTGCTATTAATTTCAATGAAAAGTTAGCGCAACGATTTGTTTCGCACCTTCCGTTTACTTTAACCGACGATCAAAGGCGTGTCATTTGGCGAATTTACCAAGACATGACAAAAGATGTTCCGATGAATCGTTTAGTCGAGGGCGATGTGGGGTCTGGGAAAACAGTGGTTGCACTTATGGCAGCATTGATGGTTATGGAGCAGGGAATGCAGGTATCCTTTATGGCGCCTACAGAGCTGCTCGCCCAACAGCACGCGGATACAATATACAACCTTCTCGCTCCCTTGGGTTATGAAAAACAACTAACCCTTCTAAGCGGTGGACTGTCTGCAAAACAAAAACAACTGGCTAAACAGCATATAAGAACCGGTGCTGCGCGCTTAGTTGTGGGTACGCACGCTATCATCCAAGAAGACGTTGACTTTTCAAAACTGGGTTTGGTTATTGTTGATGAACAACATCGCTTCGGGGTTGCACAACGCACACAA
>CAZJME010000099.1:0-3362 GCA_964547235.1 uncultured Candidatus Saccharibacteria bacterium | reverse complement strand
TAATATCGGTGAGTGCGTTAAAGGCGATATCCCTTTTGCCATACACCTTAGTTACTTGCTTGACCTCAATCATTACCACAAGTATAGCAGCAAGCAGTGCCGCACTCTAAGCTTGTAACTTAAGTCGCGCAATTAACCACTCGCGCGGCAAAATACTCAAAAAATAACCAGCCCGTGGCCCCGAGTTCTTACCTATCAGAGTTTGGTATAACGTCGTAAACATTTCTTTAGGCTCCAAGTCGGTACTCTCTTTTAGTCCGTATATCGCCTGGTGAAACCAAGCACCGTCGGCATTATCAGGCGCCGAGGCAACCTTTTGACCGAGTTGCACGATAAATTCTCGCTGTGCTTTCGTAAAATCTTTAGTGGCGCTAAGATCTTTAGCCAAACTAAATTTCAGCTCTTCTGGGGCCCATTCTTCCAGCCAGTTTTTTATATAGTGCAGTTCCTTTTTGATTGTTTCAGGTTCTGTTTCAACCTGCTGTCCATGTTCGGTTCGAGAGATGATCTCTAACGTCTTATCTGGATCCTGTAAAGCCGCCTGATAGCTTGCCACAAGGTGTGAAAACGGCACATTGCTTATTACGGTTTCCTTGAGTGTGTTAGAACAGACAGTAATGAGTAATTCTTCGTCAGCGGTCTTATTGGGTTTCGCGAGCAATTCGGCATACTCATCAATTAAACGAACGATGCCAGCTCCCTGGTCAAAACTTAATTGTTTTTCAGGAGAAAACCTCAAGACAAAATAGCGAACAATTTCGGGTGGTAGCACTTTGAGTAGTTCAGAGATAGTAACGGTGTTTCCGGCGCTTTTGCTCATTTTTTTTGTTTCACCAGCCCGGTTAATAAATTGATATGGCACTGGCACTGGAGCCACACCACCAAATGCTCGTTCGATTATTGCCTTGCCCGTATCATAGCTACCTCCTTTGGTAGCGTGGTCACGTCCAAACGGTTCAACCGACACACCTAGCTGCCACCACCTTGCAGGCCAATCAATACGCCAATCAAGCTTCACGTCACCATTCTTGTAAGATACGGTCTGTTCATTACCATCCGTATCTAAGTACTTGAGTGTCTTGTTATCGGTATCAATACTGACGAAAGGTCGTTTTTTCAAATAGCCGTTGATATTCACCTGAATTGGAGACCATTCATCAGTCAGCTTACGCCCTGATACCTCTTCCAGACAAGCGCGAATCTCTGCGAGTTGTTCCAGTGCTTTTTCGATAGATGGCACGAAATAGCCGGCGCGATATTTTTCGTGGCTGCGAACCGCCTCCATATCAATTCCCAACACGTCCACGTTGTTTATGAAGTCTTCAAGATAGTAGTCTGCATACGAATCAGCACCGGGCTCAGGTGACGGCACATCACAAACCGGTTTTCCTAAATACCGAGAGAACTCCTCTGGCACGCCAGCCGGAACCTTACGGAGAACATCAAGGTCGTCAACAAAATGAACATGATTAACAGTTCTGCCCCGCTTACGCAGGATGATCAGTACAGCATCGGCGGTGAGAACCTCGCGGAGTGTGCCCACATGATATTTGCCTGAAGGTGAGACTCCAGACGAGACCAATAAATCTCCGGTAGGACGTTGCTTTTCTATTTCATTGGCAACATGACTTAGCCATTGCATAGCTTACATTCTACCCTATTCACCCCTTGAGGCGCTAGGCAATGTCGATAATTTTATAGATGGTGGTTTCGGTAGGAGTTCTAATTTCGACATCGTCACCCTCTTTTTTGCCCAAAAGTTCCTGGCCGATCGGTGACTCATCTGAAATTTTGCCATTCAACGGATCTGCTTCGACGGTACCAACAACCTGAACTTCTTTCGTTTTACCGCCCGTACTCTTGAGCTTAACACTTGAACCAAGCTGTACCTTGCTGTCGCCTCGAGGCTTCTTGATGACTTCAACATTTTGCAAGATGTGCTCAATCTCACTAATACGCCCCTCTACTCGTTCCTGCTCTTGCCGTGCTGAGCTGTACTCAGCATTTTCACTCAAGTCACCAAATTCGCGTGCTGTCTTTATCCGCTCGGCAATGGGGCCACGTTGCGCGACGAGCCCATCAAGCTCAGTTTTTAGCTCGGCTACACCTTCTTTGGTCAAGTAAAACTGTTTTCTCATTACTTCTACAAACTCCTTGTTAGTCTGTTCGTTTAGTTGCTGCTCTGGATAACGAATTCGGGTTATTATAGCAAACTTTTTTCAGCCTTGCAGGACTTTTACTAACTCTTCTGCGGTCAGCAAAACAGTCTCATCTTCGGTGCGTTTTTTCAGCTCAAATTGCTTATTCGCCAAGGTCTTTTCACTTACTACCATCCGATAAGGAATGCCGAGCAAATCGGCATCTGCAAATTTTTCGCCAGCGCGGACATCACGATCGTCATACAGGACTTCTATGTTTTGCTCTTGTAGTGTTTCGTAGAGTTCATCTGCTGCCTTGACTGCGGCCTCTGTATTTCCGAGGCGAACGAGATAAACGGCTGCTGGAGCAATATTAATTGGCCATACTAAGCCTTTTTCATCACTCATCAGCTCAGCGATTACTCCCATGAGGCGACTAACACCAATGCCGTAACAGCCAGTAATGAGTGTCTGAAGATGCCCCGATTCGTCGCTCGCTGTTATCTCGAAAGGTTTTGTGAATTTAGTTCCCAAACTAAATATGTTACCCACCTCAATAGCTCGAACTTCTTCAAGCTCGTCCCGTTTTAAGCCAAGATGCTCGATGACATCAGTGGTAAAGACTTCTTTATTGATAGCTCGTCCACTCTTACGGTCGAGGTAGATTGTATCCTCACCCGCGTCTGAAAGTGTCTGAAATTCGTGACTAAACCTGCTAAATGATCCACCGCTCGCGAAGGTTACGAAAGTGTTTTCCCCAATTCCCAATCGCTCATAAACCTTTATATAAGCCTGCTTTGCCCTTTCATAGAATTCGTCATGTTGCTGTTGTGTGATTGCATATGAGTACATGTCTTTCATAAGAAATTCACGGCCTCGCATAAGCCCACTTTTTGAACGGAGTTCATTGCGGAATTTTGTCTGTATTTGGTAGATGGCCACAGGGAGCTCTTTATACGAACTTACGTAGTTTTTAACGATTGGCGAAATGTTCTCCTCGTGTGAAAATCCCAGTCCAAGCTCTGTGCCGTTGGCCAGTTTGGTCTTAAACCAATTATCCACGATGGCGTCATCCCAACGGTTTGTTTTTTCATAGCGTTCTTTGACTTGCAACGCAGGCATGGTTATCTCTTGGGCTCCAAGCGCATCCATTTCCTCGCGAATTATATTTGCTATCTTATTGAGTACTCTGAGGCCTAACGGAAGGTAGCTGTAAACGCCCGC
>CAZJME010000098.1:0-3404 GCA_964547235.1 uncultured Candidatus Saccharibacteria bacterium | reverse complement strand
GGCATACAGATGCGGACTCCCGCCTCAATGTTGCAAAGGTCTTGAGTTCTGTACGTCTTAAACACCTCTGTTTGGCCTGCAAATTGTATTTACCCCACCACTTAACTCACTATAATTAGGTCAGATAAGTATGACTATGAATAACGACATTGATAGAATTAAACGCCGTGCTGCCCGACTAGACCAGCAGTTTAAGATTTTGGTTAGCAAAAAGGATTTTCAAGAAGATGTAGCTGCTTTCCGAAAGAAGTGGAACATTGACCCTGGTAAGCTTAAAACAACAGATGACACCCAAGACTGGTGGCATAGCCACTATGAGAATGCAGATAAGTGGCGAGGTGAGGAGTGGCCAAAATACAAAGTTGAACTTATTGCTCTCGAAAAAGCTGCCTTAGACCTCAATAACAAAGAAGTAAAATTACAAGAAGTATATGGAGCGTAAGGATGAGATAAACAATACTCAACCGATCAATGCCTACTATAAAGATTGAAGGCATTTCTGAGTAAATACAAACTTGCACCTAGGTTTGAACGCGCAATCCAGTCCTATATTTTTACTAACCAGCCGAAATATCACGGACTTGTTGGCCCTACCATCAGGGTTTCATTTGCAGAGGGTGATGAGGATTTTGATAAAGATGAAATATCAGTAGTGCTTGACGCTTACACGACCAAAAAAACACCCCACGGAGCAGAGCTCCGTGGTTCTTCGCGCGAGGTAAAAGAGACAAGTTGTTGCGGAAAACCGGAGCTCGACCCATCGATAAAAGATGGGATCGGCCAACTCTCGCAAAACAGAGGTCGAACTGATAAGATTATTACGGAAGATTTGGTCAGTAAGGCTGTTCAAAAGCTTTCAGACTTTGGATTCGAGCGAAATAAATTCATGCTCGAAAAAGTCATAGAAAAAGTTGTAGATAAAATTATTGCAAGTCCAGAGGAGGTTAAAATATGGGGTCATATACCCGTACCAGCACTAGCTTTGTCGAGCGGAAAGGTCAATCATGTCCCTCAGTATAGGGATAGTTGGCCTACCGAATGTTGGCAAGTCTACCCTGTTTAATGCTTTAACTGACGCCGCAGTATTGGCGGCCAACTATCCATTCGCCACCATTGAGCCTAATACCGGCATTGTTCCCGTCCCTGATGAGCGCCTGCAAAAACTCAGCAAGCTATATAACGGCGCTCCTATCAAACCAGCCACGGTAACGTTTGTAGACATTGCTGGCTTGGTAGCTGGCGCCAGCCAGGGCGAGGGTTTGGGCAACCAATTTTTGAGCCATATCCGCACCACTAATGCAATTGTGCATGTGGTGCGTGCCTTTAGCGACACCGATGTGCAGCACGTCGACAACGATCATAATCCCAAGAAAGATATCGAGGTCATTAATACCGAGCTGATCTTGGCAGATTTACAGACCCTCCAAAAACGCTTACCAAAGTTCGAGAAAGAAGCTCGTGCTAACCCGAAACTAAAACCCATTCTGCAAACCTATAAACAAATTGAAACTGCTCTGAATGAGGGAAAGTTAGCCAACAGCTTAGACACCGACCGTGAACATATTGCCGATCTACAACTCATTACTGCCAAGCCAGTAATTTATGTGTTCAACGTTGATGAAGCAACGCTAATAGACAAAGCAAGACAGCAAGAACTACAAGCTCTAGTAGCACCAAGCCAAGGTTTGTTCTTGTGCGCAAAGCTCGAAAGTGAGCTGCGTGGACTTGATGCCAACGATCGCCAAGAACTACTGGAAAGCTACGGCCAGGCTGAAAGTGGTCTAGTGCAGCTCATACACGCCGCTTACCAAACTCTAGGTCTGCAGAGCTATCTTACTGCCGGCGAAAAGGAAGTGCGCGCATGGACGATTCAACAAGGTGCCACTGCCCCACAAGCTGCCGGTGTAATCCATGGTGATTTTGAGCGGGGCTTCATCGCTGCCGAAGTAATTAGTTACAAAGACTTAATCTCGGCAGGTTCACTTGCGAGTGCAAAACAGCAAGGTAAAGTTCGTACAGAAGGCAAAACCTACATAATGCAACCGAACGACGTGGTTGAGTTCCGCTTCAACGTATAGTTGATGCTACGACGGTTGATCCGGCCGGAATTGCGAAACAACGTTACCGATAACCCACTGATTCGCTTACTCAAGGTCAGTTGCACTGCTAACTGGTTGACCCGTGCTCGCTGTACCGCTCCACCGATGCCGTGAGACCATCATTTTTGTATTGATAGTATACGAGGTCTCCGTAGTTGTGCCGTCTGGCAAGAAAGCGATACGAACAGCCTCACACAACGTACCGCCACGAACTTCATGCTCGCTTATTTCTGGCGAATGCCCGGGTTCAAAATTTGGACCGCGTAAAATGTACACGTCCGTCCCTTCGGCACTATTCACTACGCGACCAACTTCTTGGACGGAACCTTCTCTGACACCAAGATAAGTACCCGGCTCAGAAACTTCTCTAACTACAGACTTGACCCCGGACAAGGGCAGCACGCCTCTCTCGGTGCTCCCGCGATATTGGCCAAGTAGCTCTGTTTTTATTGCAAAGCCTTCTCTTATGCGCTCGTCACCTTCGTATTTTCTTTTTTCCACTTCTGCAATGGCATCAAGTATGCTAGATTGCAGCATGTCACGCTGCTCGCGCTACTCGGGGGTCATGTCTTTTTCTGTTAATGCCCGTATTCCGTTTCTTGGATCAAAATCGCTCATTGCTCTTCCTACTGATTTAAATAATCGGCAATCTTGGTAGCCAGGTCTTTGATTTGCGTTGAGCTTGAACCTTGCGTCAAGATAGTCAAAGCATAGACACCTTTTGGACCATACACAAGAGCTGAATCATGCCATGAACCATTATAGAAACCGACCTTGTCGGCTACAGTGGCCCCAGGATTAGCGGCCGGAATTGCCTGACGATAAACCTGGTTCTTCATAAGATCGATCAGATGCGCGGTATGCTCGGTGTCCATCAGCTGCCCAGCGTACAGCTGCTCCATAAATTCTGAGGCACCGGCAGCCGTCACTTTTATGTTGCCATTATGTAAGCTTACGCCCGTGAAGCCTTTTGTTTGTACATACGCATCGATAGCATTCCAGCCAACTATCTCAGCGATATTTTCAGGGCAATTATTGTCTGAAACTAGGATCATGGCATCAATACACTGCGCAATCGAACGGCTATCGCCGAGTGAACTGTTTGGATCTAGCGCACCGGCTTCAATTCGATCATATAAATATGACGCAACGTACATTTTATAGAGGCTAGCGGCAAAAAATTGGTTGGTTGAGTTATAGCTAGCGTGGCGACCCAAACCGCCAAGCTCGCGTACATCAACCCCGAGTTTTGCCGATGGGTATGCAATTTGCCAACGACTAATTATCTCCTCCAAGGAACCAGCC
>CAZJME010000097.1:0-3440 GCA_964547235.1 uncultured Candidatus Saccharibacteria bacterium | reverse complement strand
CCTTTAGGGTCGGCTTTGCCGATGAGCGATGAGAAAAACCGTAGGTTTGTCTCATTATCGAGGCGGATGTAGCTCAGTTGGTTAGAGCGCTGGATTGTGGCTCCGGAGGCCGTGGGTTCAAATCCCATCATTCGCCCCAGAAGTAGACAATTATCATTTTTTACGCCTCCTTGCGACAAGTCGAGGGCGGCACAAAATACCACCAAACAATAGAGCGCAAAATGTGCCAAAAATTGAAAAAGTTTGTTTGTGGCGCTCTTATATAACTAGGTCAGAATCAATTTCGAAAAAGATACTGGGCATAAAAACCCTCGCTGCAAGAACTGTGGCTAATACCAAAAATCTTTCGTGAAACCTGAATATAATCTCAAAAACTCGTTTTCGGTTTTTTGCCAAATTGAGTAACGTTTGCCAAACGGCAATTCCATGGCTGGCATAAATTTTGTTGTTTCGCACGCAAAACCAGTTTTGAAAACGTATAATCCTTTCATTGAACTTTTTTCTAAATCTTCAACCGCCGGTATACCGCACAGGTCATAAAACTGTATGCCCTGTTTTTGCAAATCACGCATTATCTCCCATTGCAGAAAGCGTGGCCCCATTAGTTCACTTTTATGCCTAACCGAACCGCCATCTTTATACCAAGCCCTGTTGCTATAAGTAATCACAAAAGCTCCTGCCAACAAGTCCATATCGTGATACGCAAAATACAAACTACCCTGATTGTTTTTGGCGAAAGACTGCCAGTATTTATTTGAGTATTTGTTTTTACGGAAAAAAGCACCAGAGCGTTTTGCAGTGATGTTCATGAGCGTTGCAAGCAAATCTAATTTTTCTGGCGTTACCGCTACTTTTTCCACGCGAACATTATTCCGTTGTGCCACGCGTATTTCATACCTTGCTCGTTTTTTGATGCGCCCAAATAGATCTTCTTCTGTACCCGTCAGGTCAACAATTACTGTATTGCGATGCTGTACTGACTTACCCATAACCCATCCATTTTCTTCAAACGCTTTTATCAATTCCTCTGAATATGGCTGGTAAAGCTCTAGCTTAAATACAAGACCTTTCCCATATTGACTATAAAGCTGCTGTGTTAATGCGGGTATATTTTCTGTCGCAACTCCAGCAACTTCTGGGGCGTAATGCAGTCGGCCGAGGCCCGGTACGGTACGCGAAAAAACCTGGAGCGACAAAATACCATTTTCAGTATAAGCCACAAGACGAGAAACCGGCCATTGGCTACGAGCTTTTGACTCGCCCCAGGCGCTAGACTGAATATAGTGAGGAGTTTTGTTAGTTTTCAATACTAACTTATCCCACGCTTTTTCCTCTTGGGAGTAAGTCTGGACAGTAACAGCTTGCCGCTTGCTTACAGTTTCTAGCAGCTTGCGCGATAGCGGTAAAGCTAACTCTTTCACCTTTTATATTCCCCTCATAAACCTACACTAGACTATCTTGGTCTATAGCCAAAATAGTAATGCTATTTATATTCATCATACTATCATAATAAACTTTGCAAATACTAATTTATCAGTGGCCAGAGTTCAACTTCTTGAGATAACATTGGTTCTAGCTTTGTTGTAGAAATACTCCAGCCTGAAACAAACAACCAATTCACGCGGTTGTTTTTAAATTGCTACAATATCACCATGCAAACCTATCTTGCGCTGCTTCGCGGCGTTAACGTCGGCGGAAAAGCTAAAATAAAAATGGCCGACCTCGTGGCCTGTCTGGAGTCGGCAGGACTCAAGAACGTCCAAACATACATCCAAAGTGGCAACGTCATCTTCGGCTCAAACGAACACGATAAAAGCAAACTAAAGAAAATAATCGAAACAAAAATCGAGAAAACCTTCACGCTTTCTGTTCAGGTAGTAATTTTCACTGCACAAGAGTGGCAAACGCTTGTCAAAAAGGCGCCGAAGGAATGGGGACGACGCGAAGACTGGAAACATAACTTGTTGATTATGCTCGATTCGACTCCCATGGACAGCGTCCTAGAAGCTGTCGGTGAGCTAAAACCATATATTGAATGGATGGTACCGGGTGACGGTGTGTTGTATCAATCAATGAGTCGTAAATTTTTTGGGCGCACCACGACCGGCAAGCTAGCAAGCAGTCCTATTTATAGGCAAATGACGATCCGTAACTATAACACCACGATGAAGCTAGCCGACATACTGCAAAAGTAAAAGCAAAGTAAGCCAACTAGCATAGAAGATGCTCATGCCAGAGTGTGGGTAACCTTCTAATGGTCTTCGGAGAGGTTTTACCAGATTTCAAAACGTCCACTGCCATCACTACGCCACCTTCGATAGAGTCAAGTGCTACGGCAGTAGACTGGTCATAGTTGAAGCTGATGATAAATAGCTGCTGCGAGTAGGTACTTGCCCGTGCGATCAACGGTGACAGTTCGGGAGCTCAGAGCAGCTTGCCTTGATAACTTCGGTTGGATACCGATCAAAAATCTAATTCAGCCTTTTTTCAAATTTGTCCATTACTATTCGAGTGTTGCAAGGAATCCGGCAACAAGAATAATTAAGAATAAGGAGGATCAACATTAAGAGTAAGGTCAAACGATCACTGTTAATCGGGAGTACGATTGCCGCCGTAGGGGCTGCCAGCGTGACAGGTGTAGGAATGGCGTCGGCAGCTAGCTCTACTAATGGTCAATCAACGCTCATCGACCAACTAGTCACCAAATTTCACCTTAACAAGTATGAGGTACAAAAAGTATTTGACGAGAACCGAGCAGGCCGCCAGGCCAAGCGCAAACTAAAGATGAAAGCGCGACTCGACCAAGCGGTCAAGGATGGTAAGATCACCCAGGACCAGGAGAATAAATTGATCGCCAAACTTAAGGAGCTAAATAGTCAGAGACAAGCTGACCGCGCAGCTCTAAAAGCGAAAACACAGGCTGAGCGTAGGACTGCCATTGACAAAGAACGTGCCGACTTTAGGCAGTGGCTTAGCGACAATAATATCCCAGAGGATCTCGTGGGTCCTATGGGCATGGGTCATGGAGGCCCGGGAGGTCCACCGCCAGAGAATAACTAGCAAATAGAGAAAGGGGGTAGATAGAAGAACAGCCGCCAGCTCATCGCTGGCGGCTTTTATTGTGGCAAACGAGCACACCCACGTTGAGTCATGGTACGCATATAGTTAACTGCGTGTGCGATACCGCCTAAAGAGGCTGCCTCAGCGAGGTCAAAACCATTTGCATCAATTTCGTCCAAATGTACGATATGACCGTCCCACATACGTGAACCGTTCAGTGCTAGTGGATCGAGAATATCCTTGACCGACCCCGCAAGCTCCGGCCTGATAATCGTGCTATCGTCGTGTGGTTTTGCACTAAACACTGCAGCACACTACCAGTCTCCATTAACCCCTAGATTGTCTTTGACTAAAACTTGCAACGTGTTATCCATAACCGG
>CAZJME010000096.1:0-3448 GCA_964547235.1 uncultured Candidatus Saccharibacteria bacterium | reverse complement strand
AAGCAAAAGAAGCTACCAACATCACACCAACCACGGCAGCGGCAATCAACACCTCTACAATAGTGTCTCCTCGTTGATTGAGTTTATTGACCAAATTCCGTACCATCGCTTTCACACCTTCCATTATGTATTTTCAGAACCGTTGCTCCTTGCGAATTGGGTCCGCCGATCATGATCGTGCCATGTTGATCTGTTGAGCCACTATTTACGCAAATCCAGATACCTCCGGTTGGATTTTTGTAGCCATAAGACGCGTCTTCGTATCCGGCTCCAAGATAGGAGCCCGTAGACCGAGAAAAATCTTCTACTTTACCGACGAATGCTTCCGAGTCATCACCTAGGTTATTGTTTGGTATCGGCGCAAAGTTTACCGATTGGCTCCCATTCTTTAGTTGACCTTTATCGTTTAGGGTGGCTAGAGTACTATAAAAAACCATCCCTCCAGTATTTTGAACCCCAGCATTAGCCTTGTACTGTATGGCAGCGACCTTTAAACCAGACTGCAGCGGAATTGTTTCTACCGTTTCCGGAAAAGAGTGTCCGTGATGAATCTGCGTAATAGCAACCGGCTGTGACTCTTTCATATTGGTGACCTCATGCTTGTTCCCTGATCCATCGTCAACTTGTCGAACCCCAGCCATATTAAAAATATAAAACTTTTCTTCTGAGTCGCTAAACTTCATGGCTCTACCAACAAAGATACAACCTTGGTTAGTGCCCTTGCCACCACCGGTCGTGTTAGAGAACGACGGTGTACCACTACTACCAGAACAGGTCCAGTTGGTAGCTACATTATTAATGTTGGCATAGTAACCGTTAGCTACATTGTTTATGACGTCACCTATCTGTTGATTTAGCTGGTTTATGGCAGTATTAAACTCAGTTTTGTTTTGCGAACCAGCAACGAGTCCTAGTGCACTAACCAATAGCAAGCTAGTGACCGCCAAATAAATCATGGTCTCGACAATAGTAAAGCCTCGGGACAGATGCCGCCCACTCTTCATGAGTTTAAGTATAGCATAAGCATAATCATGCTAGTAAAAACCAACCAAGTGTTTGTACCAGACAATTAAGCCAGAGCCAAACAGGTAAACGATGGCACCCGAAGCTATCAAGAATGGGCCAAAAGGAAGATGCGTTTTGCGGTTAGCCTTGCCCATTATTAACAGCGGTCCAGAAACTAGAGTTCCTAACAACGAAGCGATGAACAGCAACAGTAAGCTCTGGAGCGGGCCACCAACCAGTGCGCCAAGTAGCCAGCCCAACTTAACATCACCACCACCAATCCACTTACCGTCGGAGAATTGAAATATTATCCAGAAAATTCCACCACCAACTACTACTCCCCAAAAACTAGTGATAACAACCTGCCACCCACCGCCGAATAGTAACTGTAGTACGAACTGACTGGCCGCCACGCCGAATAGTGGAAAAACAATGCGATTGGGCAGCAAGAGCCATCTGAGGTCATATATAAACAGCGCTACCAAGCCAACAACCAGCACTAGCCAGAAACCAAATAGGACC
Organism: uncultured Candidatus Saccharibacteria bacterium; assembly: GCA_964547235.1. GTDB lineage: Bacteria > Patescibacteriota > Saccharimonadia > Saccharimonadales > AWTP1-31 > CAZHBD01. Next base: position 1,921 of record CAZJME010000096.1, on the reverse strand, counting down.
TTCCCTTCAGTACTCCAACTCAACGGCCAAAAAAGATACGAAACAACGAACAGGAACGGTGTTAAGAGCTCTGCCAGAGGGTTGTCATCTATTCGCTTGTGGCAGTAGCGGCACTTTCCTCGGAGCCATAGCCAGCTCAGAACAGGAATTAAGTCCTTGACGGCCAACCCGTGACCGCAATGCGTACACATCGATCGGCCGGTGGATATGGAGTATTTACTGCGCAACGACTTTTTGACTGTAGATTGCTTATGCACCCGCCAGACCAGAGCATTGACAAAGCTCCCAAAGGCCAACCCCAGCACGACAAGCACAAGGATAATCATTGTTATAGCTTAGCATAAACAAAAAACGGAGCCCGAAAGCTCCGTTTCTTTACTGAAAGCTTTTTTAGCTATCTTGACACTGGTTGTGGTTGCCCCCCTGGGCTTCTACGGAGTACCATGCCGATACTGCTCGTGTTGAATTACTACCACCACACGTTTTACCAAATACGATAATGATCTTACCTGGAGTAACGTCGGTACCGCTTAGACCGCCTTGCGGAGCGTTTCCATCTTCAGCTGTGGTGCTTCCCTGTACATTAGCCACTGCCTTAGTGTCACTGCCGCTAGTATTATCGATTGTCACCTTACTACCACTAGTAGCGACTTGATTAGGAAAAGCACCATTATTTAAGTTGGCGTATTCTGATATACCCCCCAGTACAGCACTAACATCGTTTTTCATAGCTGTATTGCGGCTATTACGCTGCAAAGCAGGAACTGCTAGGAACACAATCAGCAGAATTAAACCAGCGATAGCTAAGACGATCAAAACTTCGATGATCGTAAAGCCCTCTGTTCGTTTTTTGATATCTTTCAGCATTTATGTATGCCCCCCTACATGGTTTATTTGTTAACAGATAGGTTCAATATATATCGCTTATGCTTGAATTGCAAGCATTTATCCCCAGGCTTTTTGCTCTTATTTGATGATGGTCTGATTAGCCAAACCATAGATCGGCAGCAGCACTGCTGCCACGATGACAAAAGCCATAACTCCAAGCAAGACCATCAGGAAAGGTTCGATAATGGTGGATATGTTCTTGATTTCGGTATCAACTTCCTTTTCGTAGTAGTCAGCAATCTTTTCCATCATGGCTTCCATGGAACCAGACTGCTCACCAATGCGCAGCATATTTGGAACCAGGTCTAAGAAGTTTGGATCGCCCTGAATCGAGTCAGACAGAGCCTTGCCACCCTTCACCTTCTCGGTCGCGTTTTTTAAGGAGCGCTCAATATGAACGTTATTAATTGCTGCTCCGGTGATATTAAGCATTTGGATAAGTGGCACGCCACTGCCAACCAAAGTTGCACCAGTCCGCGAGAACCGAGCCATATAAAGCTTCATGAAGAGCGGCCCAATCAGGGGCATTCTCATTTTTACTCGATCGACAACTGACTTCCCACCAATAGTACGCATCCAGCGTGAAGTAAAAGCACCACCGCCTAGGATAAGCACGATAAGTACCCACCAGTATTTGACGGCCACGTGGCTCACCCAAAGCATTATTTTAGTGACTAGCGGTAAGGAAGCGCCCGGCAAATCTTTGTATAAAATTTCGACTTGCGGTAATACTTTGACGACCATGAAACCAACCACGGCAATCATGACCAGAATCACCACTGCTGGATACACCATCGCGCCACGCACCTTGCTGAGTATTTCGGCGTCTTTTTCTTGCTGGTCGGCTAAACGTTCCAGAGACTTGTCTAGAGTACCCGAAGTTTCGCCAGCGGCTACCATACTGACGAACACTTGGTTGAACGCCTCGGGGTGGCGTCCTAACGCCACCGAAAAAGCTGCTCCACCCTCCACATCGACCACAATGTGGTTAATGATCATCTTGAGATTTTTGTTGGTCGTCTGGCTACCAACA
>CAZJME010000095.1:0-3449 GCA_964547235.1 uncultured Candidatus Saccharibacteria bacterium | reverse complement strand
GGAGCAAATTATAAAAGGTACACCAGTTCACCTGGATATTCCAAGCCTACAGCTATCGCTAGTAGTTGCTGATGGTAACTTTAATCAAAATACAGGTCAGTGGACACTATCACTTGATAAAGCACATTTTGCAAACATTAGCGCTCCCGTTAACACAAAGATGGGCAATACGCTTATCTACGGCCACTATCGTCCAGAAGTATTTGCTAGCCTGCATCGAATCAAACCAGACAGCGAAGCGATTGTAACAACCGATAATGGTTATCGTTTTATCTATCATTTACAAGCAATTCACGAAACTTCCCCAAGCGACACGAGCCTATTCGCATACACTGGGCCGCCCCAGCTAACGATCCAAACATGTTCTGGTGCATTTTTCCAGAATCGGCAGTTATTCACCTTTAGCTTTGTTCGCTACGAAAAGAAGAGCCAGAACGCTTAGTGCGAAAATGTACGGGTCACGCCGTATAGGCGAAACGCTAGGTAGCCGATTACAGTTGCCAGCGGTATACTTACGGCAATGCTGCGGCGGATCTTTTGTTTGAGCTGCTTTCGCTGTCTTGTTCTGGCTGTCTGCCGTGCACGGCGGTGCAGGCGTTTACGTTTGGTGTCTTCGGCAATTTTTTGGAGTCGTCTTGTTAGCTCCTGCCCGTGTGCCATCCAGTTATCAATGTTTTGCATGGCTTCAGAATAGCGGATAGCCTTTACTGGTTTACTGGTGGCGTTTCTGACGATTGGATTGCGCTGTGACTGCTGTTTCCTCACCGTGCGACGTCCTTGAGAGCATTCTGGTCTAGGGCATACCTTCGCCCTTGAACATTCCAGCCAATAATATCACCACGATATTTATGCATAATGACGACTTCGACATAGGCGATGATAAAAATCCCTAACTCGATCCAGCGCAGAAAATAGAAGTAGGGTAATGATTTCAGAACGGCAGCTCGTTTTATGACAAGTGCTGAGAATAGAGCCAAAATTATAACGACGAGATAATCGCCCAATAAGACAGCGGGCAGAATGACCCACTTGTGGGTTACTATCATGACAAAGGGGACGAAAACAAGCATCTGGATAAGATAGTACAAAGCCTCTAGCATTTGATAGCCGAGGCTCAGATCGATTCGCTGAAACCGACGACCAACTTTATATTTTGTGACACCTTGGAAGAAGCCTCGCTGCCAACGAAGGTTTTGCTTACAAAAGTCGCGCAGCGTTTGTGGGTCTTGAGTATAGTTAATCGCCTCCGGAATAAAACGTATTTTACCAAGCCGTTTGCGGTGTACTTGCAGGGTGATATCAAAATCTTCCGTTAATCCTTTCGAGGTCAGATCCAGGTCTTTGATGATATCGGTTTTAAAACAAGTAATAGGGCCGGGAAAAACTGAAATCATGCCGAGGTAGGACTGAATACGGCGTAGCAAGTGCTGCCCGTATGTATAGCAAAAAGCGCGGTAATTGCTAATCCAATTGCCCCGCAAACTTTGTACAAAACCAACTGCCACGGCATATTTTTTAGCATTTAATTTTCGTTTGTAGAGCCTGAAGTAATTGGGGCAAAAAACGCTGTCAGCATCGGCCACATGCAGCCAGACATAGTTCTCGGGAAACTTAAAGTGACCAATTGCTTTATGAATTGCAAGTCCCTTACCGCTATGTTCGACCGTAAGAACCTTTTTTTTGCCAAGGGCTTTGAGGGCAATATTGCGGGTGTTGTCGCTTGAGGCATCATCGACGACGAAGATATCTTGTTTTTCAAGACCAGCAGCCATGGCAGACTTTATGGTGGCGGCAATAATCAGCTCCTCGTCATGCGCGGGAAGTAGCAGCGCCAGCTTGCGGCGTCGAAAAGATTGTTTCTTGTGAATCATAAAATACCCAAAGGGGCATTAAATAATACCACAATAATGAAAATATAGCAATATAATGCTAAAGTTTATTTTCTAGCTGATTTCATGCATTAGGGTGATTTTAGCACCCAGACTGTTCAGACGTGCGGCAAGGTCTTCGTAGCCACGGTTGATAGAGTATACGTTTCGTAACATGGAAACACCCGGTGCAGCCAGCATAGCGATGAGCAACAGCACTGCAGGCCGAAGCGCTGGCGGGCAAACAATATCGGCAGCGCTGAATTTGGTAGGACCGTCAACGTACGCTCGATGCGGATCGGCCAAGGTTACGTTAACATTAAGTTTGCGAAGCTCGGTGTAGTACAGCGCTCGGTCTTCATATATCCAGTCATGAATCAGCGTTCGTCCTTTAGCGACAGCGGCAATGGGTACGAAATATGGCAGATTATCAATATTAAGCCCAGGGAAGATATTGGGATGAATTTTTTCTTCGAGTGCAGTCAATGTTCCGTTATGTTTATGTACTGTTACGTCGCACAGATCCGTCTTGCCATTATCGGCTTTGTATTTTTTACTCTGGTTTATTCTCAGCCCCATTTTTTTCAGTTTCAGCAGTTCTAACTCCAAAAATTCAATAGGGCAACGTCGTATCGTAATTTCTGAGTTGGTTGTAACGGCTGCTGCGATAAAGGTCATGGATTCAATCGGGTCTTCACTAGGCGCATAAGTGATATTTTTCTTAATTTCTTTCACGCCAGTGACCTTAAGAGTGCTTGTGCCGATTCCTTCAATCTTGACACCCAGGCGTTGCAGGAAAAAGCAGACGTCTTGGACCATGTAGTTTGCGCTAGCCATCTTAATCGTCGTTTCTTCTTCAAACCGGGCGGCAGCCATCAGCAAATTCTCGGTCGTGGTGTCGCCAGATTCATATAGCACTATTTCAGGAGTATGTTTTTTCCTGACAGTTACGTTGTAGTGGCCAGTTTTGGCGGTAATATTAACGCCCAACTCTTCTAGTGCAAACAAATGTGGTTGAACGGTGCGAGTGCCGAGTTTACAACCGCCTGCGTAGGGTATCTGAAACTGGTCGAACAAGTGAATAAGTGGCCCGAGCATCATCAAGGCACTGCGCGTTTTGCGTGCCGCGACTTTGTCCATTTTGGTGAGTTCAAGTTGCTCCGGTGGTTTAATCTCGATATCGGGTCCAGTCCACTTGACGCTTACGCCTATGCTCACCAGGACTTCAATGATGCGGTTAACCTCTTCAATTTTAGGCATGAGTTTTAAGCGTGTGGTTCCTTTGTTGAGTAAAGCGGCAAACAATAGGGCGACCGCCGCGTTTTTTGAGACTTTGGTGTCTATAGCTCCTTTGAGCTCTTGTCCACCTTCAATGCGGAAGTTAAGCGAGCTACCAGAAATGCTGATGATTGGTTTATTAAGAACATCGCGGATGCGCCCCAGTGTTTCAAGACTTAAGTTTTGTTTGCCATGTTCGATACGATTTACTGCCGACTGGCTGGTACGGAGGAGGCGGGCAAAGGCTGCTTGGGTGAGTCCTCTCTCTTGCCGTATCTGATAAATTAATTGACCAATTTTCTC
>CAZJME010000094.1:0-3459 GCA_964547235.1 uncultured Candidatus Saccharibacteria bacterium | reverse complement strand
TTCCGCTCGATGTTGAATAGTTGCGAATTTTGACAAAAAACAGTATTATATACCTATGTCTGAAGCATCTAATGCTGACCCTTCAGCCGCTACCGGCAATATGAATTCTCGGCTGGAATTTAACCCAGCACTTACGGTCGCCGAGCTGGCTAATGACATCTCGCAACGCACCTACAGATATCCAGGTATTGTTCTGCTTGGCACTAATCAACATGATGGTCTTAGCCAATGGCGGCCGTACGCAGTTGGCCGTCAAGATGGTGCAGCAGATATTATGGGACTTAATTCGGATGCACACATCGAGTTTGTGCCTATACATGAAGTTGCTGGCTTAGAAGATATTGAACCCAGTACTGTTGGTGCCGAACCAGGCTCAGTAGTTATTAGTTTTCGTTACTTTAAGCAAAAAACCGGGCTAGAGTCTCAGCGGCGTATTATGCAGGTTACCAGTATTGGTTATGGAGTCCACGAGGGACATCGCGGTGAGATCGCTGAAGACGGTTCGGTCATCTTCTCTCCTGAAAAGCCCGATTTCTACTTTGTTGGCCTACAACTTGGCACAATGCCACTAGTGGGTGGCGAACCAATGCTCCAAGAACCCGCTGAACGAGTCTTTCCGTTTGCACGCACTGGTATTAGTGGAGATATAAACGACCCGGCATTTCGTTCGGCTCATAATCTGTACTGATGGACGAAGTACGCTTAGTCGACAAGCCCAAAGGTTGGACGAGTTTTGATGTGGTGGGCAAAATTCGTGCTGATTTACGCGAAAAAACAGGCCAAAAGATCAAAGTTGGCCATGCCGGCACGCTCGACCCCTTGGCGACAGGACTGCTCATCGTTTTAATTGGCAAGGCAACCAAGCGTCAAGATGAATTTATGAAACTCGATAAAGTATACGAAGTAGAGATGAAACTAGGTGAGACAAGCACGACTGCCGACGAAGAAGGCGAAAAAAAAGTAATATCTCATACTGACCCGGGCGAAAAAGCAGTCTTGGCCGTTCTTCGCAACTTCCAGGGCATAAGTAAGCAGGTACCGCCAGCTTATTCCGCCATCAAGGTCAACGGTCAGCGAGCCTACAAGATGGCACGGGAAGGCAAGGAAGTGATAATTGAGCCACGGACCGTGAACATTCATTCGATTAGCGATGTTATCTACAGGTACCCAATCGTAAAATTCACTACTAAGGTGTCGAGTGGCACATATATTCGTAGCTTGGTAACTGATATCGGCGAAAAACTCGGCACCGGCGCATACATGACTAATCTGCGACGTACAAAAGTAGGTAAATTCAATCTATCCGAAGCCCTGCCTGTTTCATCGGTGATCAAGGGGTTGCATTCAGCAGACTAATCTGATAGAATTGACTCAACGTATGATCAGCAGTGAGAAAAAGCAAGGCATCGTTAAGGACTTGCAAAAGGATAAAAACGACACCGGCAGCAGTGCTGTCCAGGTTGGTATTCTGACGGAACGAATCAAAGAGCTGACCGAGCACCTAAAGACCAATAAAAAAGACTTTATGGCTCGCCGCGGCTTATTGCAGATGGTTGGCAAACGCCGTCGATTACTTCGTTATATTGCCGAAAAAGACAGTCAGGCCTACCTTGACCTTATTGCCAAGCTCGGTATTCGCCGCTAGTGCCCAGACTCACATGCTCTGAACCCCAGAGCATAAAAGCTTGTGCACATTAAACAACAACAGAGTTTTTTGCGTAGAGCAACAGATATACACGGCATCTTGAGCACAAGGCCGACAGTATATTTGCACTGTGCGCAGGAGATTACTGCAAGAAAGGACAAAATGCATGGGTCAAACCATAAATCCCTTTGGAAAAGAAATTATTAAAATAGAGACTGAGTTTTGTGGGCGAACACTGAGTCTTGAAGTTGGCCGTGTTGGTTTTCGTACTTCAGCTAGTGTGATTGTACGCTATGGAGATACGGTGGTACTAGGAACGGCTATGGTGGGGCAAAAACCGATCGAAGGTTTTGATTACTTTCCCTTGAGTATTGACTATGAAGAAAAAATGTATGCTGCTGGTAAGATCAGTGGTAGTCGTTTTATAAAGCGCGAAGGTCGCCCCTCTGAAGAAGCGATTCTGATCGGTCGTCTGATTGACCGCCCGATTCGTCCGCTGTGGCCTAAGGGCTATAGGCACGAAGTTCAAGGTGTGGCTACTGTGCTGAGCATGGACCCAAGTTTCCGCCCGGACGCTATCGCTATGATCGCCATGAGCACCGCCTTTATGATGACCGGTGCGCCGTTTGACGGTCCGATTGCTGGTGTACGTATTGGTTTGAAAGATGGCAAACTCATTGCTTTTGCTGAACCGGAAGTATACGAAAAAGGTGATCTTGATATCGTTGTTGCCGGCACTAAAGATGCTGTCATGATGGTTGAAGCCGGCGCCAACGAAGTAAGTGAAAAACAGATTGTTGGAGCTTTGGAGTTTGGCCATAAGGCTATTCAGCCAGCCATAAAATTGCAACAGGAACTTATCAAAAAGCTTGAAGTTGAAGCACAGGAATTTGAGCTGACTCTACCTGACGCTGATATACAACAGCGGGTTGATACCTGGCTGGAAGGCAAATTAGGGGCTGGTTTGCGTGCTCCGTATCCGGAACGGAATGATCTCGTACATGCTCTACGTCGACAAATGCAAGAACATTTTGAAGCAGAAATTGGCGAAGAGACGTACAAAGAGTTACGCCAAGAGTACGATGATGCGTTCCAACTGAGTATTCACAAGGATGTACGTAAAGGGATCGTCGAGGAAAATATCCGCCCTGATGGTCGCCAGATGAATGAAATTCGCCCGCTTTCCAGCGAAGTTGGAATTTTGCCCCGAACGCACGGTTCAAGCCTGTTTACTCGCGGAATGACGCAGGCTATGAACATCGTGACGCTGGCGCCAACCAGCTATGCGCAGATGATTGATACCATGGAGCGCAACACCGAAAAGCGCTACATGCACCACTATAATGCACCGGGGTACACGGTGGGCGAAATCAAGCGACTAGGTAGCCCTGGACGTCGGGAAATTGGTCATAGCGCATTGGCTGAGCGGGCGCTGTTACCAGTAGTTCCAGATGAAAGTGTCTTTCCATACACTATTCGTTCGGTAACCGAAATTATGAGCCAGAACGGAAGTACCAGCATGGCCGCAACTTGCAGCAGCTGTCTTGCGCTTATGGATGCAGGTGTGCCGCTCAAGCGGCCGGTGAGCGGTATTGCCATGGGGCTAATCCTCGATGGTGATCGGCCTATCATTCTTAGTGATATTGCCGACGCCGAAGACTTTGCGGGTGATATGGATTTTAAGGTTACTGGTACTGAAAAAGGTATCACGGCATTGCAAATGGACATGAAGGTGCACGGACTGCCGGTGGAAACGTTGGCTAAGGCGTTAGAACAAGGCAAGCAAGGACGCGCCGAGATCCTGAAGCACATGC
>CAZJME010000093.1:0-3462 GCA_964547235.1 uncultured Candidatus Saccharibacteria bacterium | reverse complement strand
AAAGCTATCACCAAAAAGGGTAGCAATACCACGATGATCCTCGCGATTGTAGGCGTCTTGGGTTTGGGCGGTGCGGTGACATATAAATTTCGTAAGCACATTCCGGCCTCTTGGCGTAAGAAGTTCGTTGCCTTTATTGCTCATTGATCTGCGCATAACTAATTACGCCGATAGTAAATGGAAAAATAAACGTCAAAAAGTGAACTGGCACTCTTGACATGAGAGTGCTAGTTAAAGTATGATACAATTGTTTTAGCACTCAAATAGGCTAACTGCTAATTAATAATCATGAAAGGAGGCGTTCAGGGAAAACAGCCCGAGCAAAACTACACCTTTCGCTCGAAGCGATGAGAAAACCGAAGGTTTGTCTCATTCATCCTTGGACAACAAATTATGGGCAAAATCATTGGGATCGATCTAGGTACCACTAACAGTGCCATGGCTGTTATGCAGTCAGGTAAACCAGAAATTATTGCTAACAGCGAAGGCAACCGGACCACGCCAAGTGTGGTGGCGGTTAATAAAAATGGCGAACGCTTAGTCGGCCAGGTGGCTCGTCGCCAGCAAGTTACAAATCCTAAGAATACCGTATACGAAGTTAAGCGCCTGATCGGACGTCGTTGGGAAGATAAAGAAGTCCAGCGTGACATCAAACTTATGGGCTACGAAATGGTTAAGAGTGGCAACGGCGTAAAGGTAAAGATGGGCGATAAAGAGTACAGCCCAGAAGAAATCAGTGCCATGGTTTTAGGCAAGCTCAAAGCGGATGCCGAAAAGTTCTTGGGTGACAAAGTCTCCGAAGCCGTCATCACCGTACCGGCTTATTTTGACGACTCGCAGCGCCAAGCGACCAAAGATGCCGGCAAAATTGCTGGTTTGGAAGTAAAACGAATTATTAATGAACCAACTGCCGCGGCGCTAGCATATGGTCTTGATAAGGACAGCAAGAAAGATGAAAAGATAGCCGTTTTTGACCTTGGCGGTGGTACCTTTGATGTTTCTATCCTTGAGTTAGGCGACGGTGTGTTCGAAGTAAAAAGTACCAACGGAGACACCCACCTAGGTGGTGCTGATCTCGATCGGGTGCTGGTCAACTACTTTGCCGAAGAGTTCAAAGAAGAGCATGACATCGATATTACCGACGATAAAGCCGCTATGCAACGTTTACGAGATGAGGCCGAAAAAGCCAAGATTGAGCTGTCGACAACCAATGAAGTTGAGATTAATCTGCCGTTTCTTACAGCTGATGCCGATGGACCGAAGCACTTTGAGCACAAATTGACGCGTGCTAAATTAGAGAGTCTCGTAGCCGAACTTATCGATAAGACGTCCATACCTTGCGACAAGGCTCTCAAAGATGCCAAGCTAAAAGCCAGTGATATTGATGCCGTAGTTTTGGTTGGTGGTATGACGCGTATGCCGGCAGTCCAGGAAAAGGTTAAGAAAATTTTTGGCAAGGACCCAATGCAAGGAGTGAATCCTGATGAAGTTGTAGCCGTTGGCGCCGCTATTCAAGGAGGTGTGTTGCAGGGTGATGTTAAAGATGTCCTTCTGCTCGACGTGACACCGTTATCTTTGGGCATTGAAACCTTAGGTGGTGTTGCGACAAAGCTAATAGAGCGAAACACAACTATCCCAACGAGTAAGAGCGAAACATTTAGCACGGCCGCCGATAATCAAAATCAGGTAGAGATCCACGTCGTTCAAGGTGAGCGTGAATTCGTAGCGGACAACAAAAGCCTGGGGCGTTTTGTGCTCGATGGCATTCCCGCCGCTCCTCGAGGCACACCACAAATTGAAGTTACTTTTAACCTCGACGCTAACGGCATTTTGAACGTAACTGCCAAAGACAAAGGATCTGGTAAAGAGCAGAGCATTACCATTCAGAACAGTGGCAACTTGGATAAGACTGAAGTTGAAAAGATGGCCAAAGAAGCCGAGGCCCATGCTGAAGAAGATAAGAAGAAGCGCGAAGGTATCGACGCTAAGAATTTGCTCGACAGCGCTATCTACCAAGCGGAAAAAATGAAATCTGACAACAAAGATAAAATTTCAGAAGACGATATTAAAAGTATTGATGAGGCGGTTGAGGCGGCCAAGAAAGTCGCTGCTGATGAAAAGGCGGATAAAGAGACTTTGGAAAAAGCTGCTAAAGATCTGACCGACGCTATCATGCCTATTGGTGCCAAGATGTATGAACAGGCTCAAAAGGATGAAGCGCCCGCAGGAGATGCTGACCAAGCCAAGGATAAAGGTGATGAGCCTATCGAAGGCGAAGTTGTGGACGACAAGGAAGAGAAATAGTCCAAATCTCGACGTGTAGTAAATTAGTTTAGATAAATGTAGACTGCACCTAGTAACGATAGGGTTGGTTGCGGTACAATTGCTGTATGGCAAAAGTGAAGGGTTTCAATATCCAGAAATGGTATCCGTGGATACTGGCGGTCGCTGCTTTTATAGGTTTTTTTGCATCATTCATTTTGACAATAGAAAAATTTGAACTGCTAATAAATCCCAATCATCACCTAAGCTGCAGCATAAATCCACTTTTGAGCTGTGGGCCGATCATTACATCAAAAGAGGCTAGCGCTTTTGGCTTTCCCAACCCTCTTATTGGTTTGTTTGCATTCAGCGTTTTGTTTTCGGTAGCTATGGCTATGTTTGCCGGATCAGCAGCCAAGAAAGAGGCGCGTTGGTATTGGCGGCTTTATATAATCGGTCATCTGTTTGGGATTAGTTTTGTGGTCTGGCTAATCCATGAAGCGCTGTATGAACTTAAAGCACTCTGCATCTACTGCATGGTGGCGTGGGCAATGACAATTGCTCTTAATTGGTATGGTTTTTTGTGGATGACCACGACTGGACGCTTACAAGTCTCGACCAGAGTTGCCAAGTTTCGAGATTGGGGTCTCAAAAATCATTGGGGGTTTGTACTGCTGTGCTATCTGGTTATTTTTGGGATGATCCTGATCCAGTTCCGAGACTATTTCCACAGCGTTTGGTTCTAAAAAGAACGAGCCGAAAACTTGCGGGGGCAGAACCACAATAAACGATGTTCATACGCCGCAGCAAAGTCTGCTCACAAAAGGAATTACCAATAAAAGATCAGTGGCTAAGTGAACGGTAATTGAACTGGCACTCATGGGCGTGAAGTGCTAAAATGGTCAAAGAATGTCCAAAAGAGATTATTACGAAGTATTAGGTGTTGGCAAAAACGCCAGCGACGACGAGATCAAGAAAGCCTTTCGGCGGAAGGCGATTGAATATCACCCTGATAAACAAGGTGGCGATGAGGCTAAATTCAAGGAGATCAATGAAGCTTACGAAGTCCTCAAAGATGAGCGTAAGCGCCAGCGATATGATCAGTTTGGTCATGCTGGCGTAGGAACTAGCGCCGCCAGCGACGGGGGTAATCCATTCAGTGGTGGTTTTAGCGGTCAGGGCCAAAACGTAAACTTTGAC
>CAZJME010000092.1:0-3484 GCA_964547235.1 uncultured Candidatus Saccharibacteria bacterium | reverse complement strand
AAATAGACCGGTGCAGCCTATTGGGGTTGTGCTTGATCGATAATGTAGCGGGTGTGAGATTACTACCAACTGACGTATCGGTTCGCGACCATGCTGCTCCGGGCAGAAGCGTAGTAGCGTCTGGCCATGATTCAGGAACGACTACTGGTGGCTCAATGACACTGCGACCGAGAAAAGTGGCGAACCGTGGGTGATTTTTCAGGAATTGATCTGCCCGTGCCCGATCGGCTTCGGCAGTCCGTAACATTGCGCCGTCATATCGAGCACGATTAGTTCGAGTGAGAGTTGAATTATCTAACATATTTGTTTTTTGGGTAACGAATAAACATTAGCACTTTTTTGATTTTTTTGCAAGTTCGGGTTAATTACTGATTTCTAATAGGTAGTTCTGGACGGCTTCGTCGGCAGAGATTCGTAAAGTTTTGAGCCGTACATCAAGTTGCAACGCTTCCTGCACCATTTCTTTTACTCTGTTAGTTGTAATTTTCTGCGCAATAGCGAGTGATTTGCTGACTGCAAAAGGGTTTAGTTTCGCCTCTTTGGCAATCTCTTCAGCGCTGCGATCGCCTGCAGCCTTAACAAGAGATAAAACATGTAACTGCCAAGCGATCGTAGCCAATATCGCCTGGGGCTCAACTTTTTGCAGACGTTGTTCTTGATAGATCTTTAAGGCTGCCTGCTGCCGCCCTGCGAAGACCGCATCAAGTAAGTCAAAGACTTTTGTTTGGACGGAAGGTACACAGAGTAAATCAATCGTATGACGTGTGATCTTTGTACTGTACAAAGCAAGTTTTTCAATTTCATGTTTTAGACGCAACTGACTGTTCCCTACTCGCTGCATTAAATAGTTTGCATCACTAGCAGATAAGCTCGCCTGTGCGTTAGCAGCTTCGGCCACCAACCATTGCGCTAATTGCCATTCACCAAGCTCGTTGAACTCTTGAAAGTCAGTGAGTTTTTTTAACGTTTTATATAAGCGACTTCGCTTGTCGAACTTTGGTTCGACAATAATAAGGTCGGTCTCATCAATGACCGCATCAAGTAATTGCTCAATTTTATCAGCAAGATCTTTGCTGGCCACAATATCGGTCAAAATAACGAGTTTTTTGGACGCCAAAAATGGCAATGATTGTACCGCACTCACGACTTCATCGAAGGTTTTGTTGTCGCCACTTAAGCGCTCCACGCCAATGTCCCCGAACTGGTCGACAAACTTTTGTAGTGTTGCCTTCAAAGTACTGTTTAGAGCAAATGTATTCGTTCCACTGAGAGTAACAATCATTGTTTCACCCTCTGGCAACGCGGGCATAAGTGCGTACCACGACCCGCTACCCGCGTTTTTATAATCATCGTGTCGCACCGCTGGCATGGCTTACCCTCGCGCCGGAAGACTCGTGCAAAACTGATGTAGCTTCCTTTTTTGCCTTCAGCATTTACATAGTTCCTGTCTGTGGAGCCGCCTTTTTCAATACTCAGTCGGAGTACCGCCTGAAGCTCAATAAATAATGTGTTCAATTTACGCACGGATATGTCTTTAACCCGAGAAGCAGGATGAATTTTTGCTCCCCATAAGCTCTCGTCAGCATAAATATTGCCTACACCAGCGATAACAGATTGGTCCAATAGTGCTGCCTTGATTGATGTGTTCTGCCGCCGCTGCAGCCGATCTTTAAACTGCGCTGCAGTAAAATCCGCAGCTAAAGGTTCAGGCCCCAGCCGTTTCATAAAGTCAATGCTAGGCACCTCGGCTGTTGGCAACAAACGCATCCAGCCAAACTTACGAAAATCGTTAAAAAATAGTTTGCTGTCACCGAAGTCTAAAATCACACGTGTCGACCTGTCGGGAAGCCTACCGATCAGGCTATTGTTGGGATGCCCCGCCCCAAAACGATCAATATCATCGTTACTCCTAAAAACTAGCTGTCCAGTCATTTTGAGGTGAGTAACCAGACTATATTTGCTACTTAGCTCAATGAGCAGGACCTTGGCACGCCGATGTATAGTTTGAATACACGCACCAATCAAGAATCGTTCTACATCAGCCGATGAATTCGGAAACGATTTAGGCGTGTCGTGCCATACAGCCCTCACTTGCCGATTTGGCAATAAGCGGCTTAAACCAATGCGAACCGTTTCAACCTCAGGCAACTCCGGCATAGTGGCACTATTGTAGCATCTTGGCCGAGTAGAGCTCCCTCCCACACCACACAAGCAAGTGCAGCCAATGCGCTACAATATACATATGTCAAAGTCTCTGGGAGATATTTTAGCCAAGAAAAACATGGCTGAACCACCTGAGGTTCAGGCCGCCAAAGCGTTTATTCGTGATTTATTTCAAGCTGACTGCAGCATCACGGTTCGGAGCAACGACTATGTTGTTGCGGTTACAGGCGCTGCTTTAGCGGGTAGTTTGCGGCTACATGTGCACGAACTACAAGCAGCGATGGGCACTTCAAAAAGAATTGTCATTCGGATTAACTAAATTTTTCGATGGCTGCACGTAACCTATGCACGCCTTCATAGTGGATACCCTGCATCCCGGCCGTAATAGCACCTTCGACATTTCGTGGTCCATCATCAATAAAAATACATTCTTCCGGATTAACAGACAGTCTCCTTGCCGCCAATTTGTACAAGTCAACATCGGGCTTTATCATCCCCACTTCATAAGACAAGATTAAAGCGTCGAACAATTTTGCCTCATCCGTTGTTAAAAAACTTTCCTCGATCCAGTTTGACGATACATTGCTCAGCAAACCAATTTTGTATTTTGGACGTAGTTCACGAATGTAGTTTAGGAGACTTATGTTTTTGTCTTGTTCAGGATTGATAGCATTCATAATTTGTTCGGATGTCAGCCCTGTCAGTTCATGCATTTGCTTTACAAAATCTTCAGGCGACAAAAAGCCCCGATCCATTGCCCGATTTAGTTCACGCGCCGGTTCTTGCTCTGCCTCAGGTAAAGATCGAACAAATTCTTTCCATTTATCACTCGTGAGAACACCAAAACAATCAAAAATGATGGCCTTTATCATACCCTCACTATACCCCAGCTTAAAGCTGCGTACTGCCTAACAGTTTACTGTAATCTGGAATCTGCTTTTGGAAAAGTACCCGTATCTGGGCGTAATCAGCGCCCGAGGTACCCTTGGTGCACGTAGCAGTCCACAGATCCTGTTTTTTATCATTATTGTCGTAGAGCTGCAGTAAATACCGCTGGCTCTGAGGACAAGCACCGGTTACGTTCTCCAACTTAGTAGTACGCTTTTTGGCAAAGTTATAGCGTGCAATAGCGTAGAGGAATGTTTTGTAAGCGTCTTTATTATTGTCAAAACGATGGCTCTCAATTACGTTGTTCTGATAACCTTTAATTATTTCGAGCGTTCGGCTACCTCGGCCCACGGTAATTCGTACTGAGCGATGGTCTTCTTCGGCTATAATCGGACCATCAACAACAAAGACAACTTTGGAATCACGATTAGCA
>CAZJME010000091.1:0-3495 GCA_964547235.1 uncultured Candidatus Saccharibacteria bacterium | reverse complement strand
GAAGGCCATACTGCCCACGGCCTGACGGCCGGGGTACTGTGGGCCTGGAATAGATGTTATGAAATCAAAAGTATCAACCGATGAAGCACCAAAAGCAGACCATATACTTTCACAAGGCATAGTGAGTAACGGCAATATCTACGTTGCAGGACAAATCCACAGTAAGCCTGATGGTTCAATGGTTGAGGGTTCTGTAAAGGAGAAAGTAGACCAAATAATGCAGAATATAGCAGCAATTCTCAAGGCTGCTGATGCTGGCTTAGACGATATTGTAAAAGTTGTTATCTACGTTACTGATATGGCACAAATGCCAGAACTAAACGAAGTCTATCCAAACTACTTCAAAGAGCCATTCCCAGCTCGTGAAGCCGTATGCATTCAAGCCCTGCCACTTGGTGCAACCATTGAAATTAGTGTGGTAGCAGCGAAATAATGGCTGTTAAAATCACTTACTTTGTTCACGGAACAACCACAGACAACGAAGAAAACAAGTCATCTGGCTGGAATGATGCTAAACTGTCGGATTTAGGTATTCAACAGTCAAAGGACCTTACCAAACTTACAGAAGACAAAGTATTTGATGCTATATTTACGTCTGACCTGAGTAGAGCTGTAGACTCAGCTAATTTAACGTGGGGCGATAAGTATCCAATGTTTGCTGATAAAAGGTTACGAGAGTGTAATTATGGTGACTTGAACGGTAAGGATTCTGACACGGTTGAGCCATTACAGGAACAGTCAATCACTACGCCTATGCCAAATGGCGAAAGCTATGAAGATGTAAAAGCTAGGATTGACGACTTCCTAAACTCCATAAAAAGTGAATACGATGGTAAGCACATAGCAATCGTTGCTCATAAAGCACCGCAGCTTGCCCTAGATGTTCTATTGAAAGGTATGACCTGGGAACAAGCCTTCGCAAGCGACTGGCGTAAGCAGAAAGCGTGGAAACCAGGCTGGGAGTATGAGGCACGATGAGCGATGTTACCCCAACCAATAATTACCTGCATATAGAACTACACGTACCAGACTTTGACCAAGCTAAATCATACTATGGTTCACTTGGTTTCAAGGTTGTATGGGAGCGAGTACCAGAAGAAGCTAAAGGCTATTTAGTAATGGGAAGAGGCGGCACGGTTATTTGTTTTTGGGGCGGTAATGAAGCTATCTTTGGCCAACCTTATTTCAAGCAATTTCCTAAAGATACAGTTCGTGGTTACGGTGTTGAGCTAGTAATTATGGTTGATGACATTGAGAGCTATTATGAGGAAGTAAAGGATGTGGCAAACGTGGTTGAACAGCTCGTTAGACAGCCCTGGGGGCTGCAATACTTTAGGGCAGCAGACCCATTTGGTTACTATCTTCGTTTTACCAGCAAGCATAATATCTTAGACGAAAGCAATGCGGTTGAGTAAATGAAAACTGCTTGGCTACTTCACGGCACGGGTGGAAGTGACAAGGATTATTTTTGGTTTGAGGATATGAACACCGTGGAGTTCCCCGAATTAGTGGAGGAATGCCTAAAATGAAGCCAGAGACAACCGATATCCAATGTGTAGGCTATGCAGTAAAAGCAGATATTTACGAGGGTAGAAAGGACGGTGCAATACTTTTATCTCTCATTGGTAGAACATCAAAACGAACCAAGCAGCGTTACTATGATTTCCTACCAAAACTCTCTAAAGAACTTGGCATAACAACGGTTATTTTTGACTACACAGGACACGGTGACAGCCCATTTGATATTGAAGAACTAAGCCCAGCACAACATTTTCTGGAAGTCATAACCGTCTTTGATTGGATTAAAGAAAAATACCCGAACAGAAAGATTTTTGTCATTGGTTCTAGCTATGGTGGTTTTTTGGCAACACAACTTACTAAATACCGTGAGTTTGATGGACTAATTTTACGTGCACCAGCAATCTATAAACCATCAGATTTTTATACCCTAGAAAAGAATGAGGACCGAGAAGGAACTCAGGCGTTCAGGCGTGATGTTGATGCACTTGGTTATGTCAGCACCAATATGATGACCGAAAAAGTACGAATAATGTTGTCTAGCGAAACGAATCTATGAGCTTTTCAGCAGTTTGTGGCATCATAGCTGGAGTTATTTTTAGTATCAGTGCGGGTTGGTACGTGCTTGATGTTGCAAAACAAAAGGTTGTACCAAGTATTGCGACTTTCCTAATGTTTACGCTAATAAACATATCCCAACTTGCTTCATTAATTGCTGAAAACGTTTGGTCTGTATTGCCGTTCACTTTAGTCGGATTAGCTTCTTCGGTTGCTATATGTGGTTTTGCTCTAAAACGAAAGAAGTTTTATCTAGAATTGCCAGATAAGATTGGCTTCATTGGAGCATTGATCGGCTTTTTACTTTGGCTCACAACAAAAAACCCCGCCATAAACCTTTATGTAATAAGCCTAGTAAACTTAATCACATTTACACCGTTAATTATCAAGTCT
The DNA here is from genome assembly GCA_964547235.1 of uncultured Candidatus Saccharibacteria bacterium. GTDB lineage: Bacteria > Patescibacteriota > Saccharimonadia > Saccharimonadales > AWTP1-31 > CAZHBD01. Next base: position 1,026 of record CAZJME010000091.1, on the reverse strand, counting down.
TTTAAGCGACCAGATTTGGAGACTACGTTACCTTGGCAACTTAATTTACTCGCATCATTTTTCTTACTACTAACCATTAACTCTGCTTCTGCTGTTGTGTGGGTTGTGCCAGTTAGGCAATTTGTATGCTCACTCTTACTTAACATAGGACTTTTGAGAGGTTCGTTGAAGGCTCGCCATACAACGTAAAAAAGCGAGCCACATTGAGCGTTTGACAAGTTCTCTAATTAGTGGGTAAACATTTGATTTAACAGAGGTCATTTGCTATAATTAACTCATAGAAACTTAACAATCTAGGGGGTAAAATTATGGCAAATAAGGAAAACAAAAAATACTACGGGAGCAACAAATTGGAGTTTCCAAATAAAAACTCTGCCAGGGTACAGTATCGCGGAGAAGGCTAGTTCATTTTTCTCGTTGAATATTGATGCAAATATGCGAGTATGCTAATATGTACTAAGAAAGGACGCTATGAGAACAACTATAATCTTGAACGATAAAATCTACCGAGCATTAAAACTACGCGCTGCTGAAAGTAACGAAAGCCTTTCGGCGATTATAGAAGATGCCGTGAAGTTTCAAATGCTTGAAGACTTGGAAGACATTGAGGAGGCAAAAAAGCGCGAAAATGAGCCCACTCATACGTTTGACGAGTTGATAGCTGAATTTAAGCGCGAAGGTCTGCTATAGATCACAGTGAACTTCGTAATTGAATATAAGCGCAGCGTTGAGAAAGAGTTGCGCAAACTAACGCATGCGGACAGAGTTGCCATTATCGAGAAAGTTGAGAGGCTTAAAGATAACCCAAGGCCTGAAGGCTCGGCAAAACTCAAGGGCTCCCGTGTTTTATTTAGAATAAGACACGGGGATTATCGCGTCATTTATCAAATTAGGAATGATGTACTTCTTGTAATCATTATCAGGGTTGGTCATCGTAGAGACATTTATAGGAGTCTATAGACACGGCATATGCGTTAAAAGTCTCAGCGTTAATAACGCTGATAGCAAGCGTAATAGATCCAGAAT
>CAZJME010000090.1:1731-3504 GCA_964547235.1 uncultured Candidatus Saccharibacteria bacterium | reverse complement strand
GTTCGCGATGCCGATGATGGTCGAGTCGTGCGGATGGTAGTTGTCGGCTGCCATGCTTTTGCCCCTCCTTTGGGCAGCGGATTCCACCGCGGGACTAGGGTGTATTAGGCCGTAGCCTGATACACCGTTCGCTGGGTCAACTTGCGCTGACGCTCCTGACGGCGGCGCTTCTCGCGCGCCTTCCGCTGCGCCCGCTCGTAGTCATCCAGGTACATCCACTCCTGTGCCAGAAGACCCCGGTTGTCGCAGACGACCTTCATGCGGACGTACACGCCACGCTTGAGCTGTCTGTTGCTGACAGAGGTGGCGTAACTTACTCCACGAGGTGTCGGGTACGGATGCACCCTATGGTTCTCGTGAACCAGAACTTGCCTGCCGTCGCCGTCTTTGACGCGAGCCAGTCCCCATCCACCGACCGTATTGCTGACAATGCAACGACCTACGACATACCCCATGTCACTCTCCTCAGAACTGAGTCTCTCCCGGTACTACCCGGGCCGATGTTATCCCACCGATACAGTGGTAGGTGACTGCAGAAGCTCGACGGAAACCGTCCCAACTTTGCATTCACCCCCAGGATACCGGAGTGAGATGGCGTCGTTAAGCACGCAAAGCGCTGCCAGGGCGTAATCCCCGACGGCTTCATTGAGCGCTTGTATGGTTGGAGGGTAATGGTCCGCAAAACGGAACACTCCCTGCCAGAAGGTTGAGGAGACTACGGTGTCATAAAAGGCACCTATCTCGTGTGTGATAAGGACTTCAAGCGTGACTTTGTAGAGTTCTCCACCATGAACGATTTCGACCTCTACTTGTCCGCTTTTTATTGCAGGAGTAAGCTCAGCTGTTGCTATCGGTCCTACTACTCTGTTGGCAAAGCTTATAAGCTGAATACCGACCACAGCGATGAATGCGAGCACACCCAGACTAGTGTTTAACTCATGAAAGAGCACGACACCAGCCATACCAAGTACGAAAAAGACGACTTGCTTACTGGGCATGATGCCCCTCCTTAATTGTTTGTTTCCGCATGGGCAAAGACAAATTTTTCTCTTCACCAAAGCGGAAACAATATATGAATTCAAAACTCTCACAGATTGTTAAAGTGCAAAGCACTTCAAGCTATGCTTAAAGTGTACTACTGCAAACTATGCTTAATGTGCCAAAACACCATGTAAACACGCATATGTCTACAGGAGTTATTGCAAAAGCATTATACCACTTGGATAAAATAGAAACAATTATTATGGGATTAAATTCTACCGAAGTAAGGAGTTAGGAAATAGCCCCGCCGCTCGGTCGAGCGGCAGGGCCGTTGATGTCCTTGGTTTGATGTTATCAAACCGTGGACGCTTGCGAAAGATGTGCAGCTAGCGCTGGTTCATGGCAACCCATGCTGTGGCGAGGAGTACGATGATGGTGACAACTACCCGGCTCAAGAATCTGGAGTCGATGGTAGCTCCCCCTCTTTGTCCTCTTCAGCCCAACCGGTGTAGATGCGTTTGACAGCCTCCTCACCCCAACCGGGGGGACATGACTCGTCAAAACTGTTGTAGAGCTGGAATTCCTGCTCATTGTCTGAGGGTGGATTCGGGTGGGAGGCGAATTCCGGTGCGCTTGCCATCTTCTAGTGTTTTTCCCACCAGATTTTGGCAAGGACCGCCGTCGCAGGCAGGTACACCAGTACCGCCCCGAGCATGAACCAGACCGACTTCCAGAGCCGTTTCCGCTCGGTTTCATCGGCTGATATCATCCTCCTGGTATCCCGGAAGGCCA
>CAZJME010000090.1:0-1721 GCA_964547235.1 uncultured Candidatus Saccharibacteria bacterium | reverse complement strand
GAATGCCATTGCCGGGACGACGACTATCCCCACAATCAAGAGAAGTAGGGATACTCCGCGGTCATCGATATCTACCATGATACACCCCTCCTTGAGGTGTGGATGTGAACTGTGCTGGATTGATGTGAGCTTAGAATCTTACGACCAACTAAGTCCTCCTATGCTGTCTTGCCCGTTTTTCCCGGCAGGGATGATTATATGAATGGATTGGGCGTGCCCGCACTCTATAAATCTTCCCTTCCCGGAGCTCAGTGTAGCCTGACAGTGTATCTACCGGCATATCCCGAATCTTCTGGAGTACGACTACTTTACCACTCTCTTCAAAGTTGAGGATGATTCCACAGTCGTCCGGAACCTCGGTAAATGCATGAGATAGTGTGACTTTGAGCACTGATGACTGCCCCACTCTTTCGAAGTGGATTTGCCATAGGTGCCTTATGATTGATATTGGTTCATGGATACCAACGTCGAGCTCCTCGTTGTTGATTACTCCACTTACCACGTGGAAGCTGAGCGCCCCCTCTTTTGACATCTCAAATCTTCGGTCCTCCGACCTGTTACTCACCCACAATTGCTTGCAGATGGCTGCTTGTCTGCTACCTTATCGGTAGTAACCAAACGGCCACCTGCAAAAAAATCTTCCGCAAGCTGTAAAAGAGCGTTTGCATGAGTTCGCACAGCAATTGCGCAAATCCTTCAAACACAAGGTGAAATTATATCAAAAATGATGATTTGAATCAAATACTATAAGTCTTCTCTCAGTATTGTATGCGGAATTTTTAGTAAAAATTCCTGCAAGAAGTAGGAAATCTTGGCTGCGCTCCCATATGGTCGCTTCGGTGAGACTCTACATGTTGATGAGTATAGTGGAAGAATTGTAGGTAGTAGCCCTGCCGCTCGGTTGAGCGGCAGGGCCGTTGGTATCCTTGGCTTGCTGTTATCAAACCGCGGACGCTTGCGAAAGATGTAGAGGCTTGACTATGCCCGGGGGCCTGTGGTTGCAGGTGGCTGGCGGTACAGCGGAGCCACTTGCAGGATTTGGCCTGTAGCAACTCCGTTGACGATGAGTGTCGCAGTCGGTGTGGTGTAGCTCTTGAGGAAACTCCCCAAAAGCGCAATCACAGTCGAATAAAACTCATCGTCCGAGCGGTAGCCGCTGGGCTTGCTGAATAAGGCGCTTGAAAGCTGTATCCCGAGCGCCTGTGTTTGGCCAGTCACGCCTATCGGCTCGGTGAAACATCCGACAACGCGAATACCAATCACAGGATCGGCAACTCCCCTCTCGTGATACTCTGTCCCCGCTGGGAAGAGAACATCGAAAAGCGTTGTACCGGTCCCCCCCGAACATCTGAAGCTCAGCTGTCCCGAAGGAATAGTTGAGCTTGGAACAGTGCTGGGAAGTTGCGTCGGCTGTATAGGACCAACCGGCGCTTGATAAGTTGGAATCGACGCTGGGCTTACGCCTTGAGTCGAATTATCTACTCTGTCGCCGCACGCTGCGGCAAGAGCTGCTACCATAAAGGTAGCCAGAATGACGAGTCTCATGAATGTCCTCTCCAATGGACGTCATACCGATATACGGCCGGTGGGCACCCTCTCCAGGGCTGGACTAGGCCATCGCTATGACGGCTGTGAGCGCTTGCTGAACGGGATGATGAGCCGGCTGGGTTGCGCACGAACGACGTGCATCTTCCCAAACCAGATCGTTCTCCATCTTCGTC
>CAZJME010000089.1:0-3512 GCA_964547235.1 uncultured Candidatus Saccharibacteria bacterium | reverse complement strand
CCCACCGCGAACCATTGGCCTGATAACATCCAGTGAATCTGCAGCTTATGCTGATTTCGTCAAAGTTCTAAAAGCCCGCTGGGCAGGGCTGGAAATCGAAATTGCAGATGTGCACGTGCAGGGAGAGCAGGCGCCTGCTCAAATTGTTGGAGCACTTAAACATTTCAATGAACGGGTCGAGCAGCCGCAAGTGTTGGTAGTAATTCGTGGTGGCGGTAGTCCTGAAGATCTGGCCGCCTTCAGCAGCGAACAAGTGACCCGAGCAATATCTTCGAGCAGAATTCCCACTTTTGTGGCTATTGGGCACGAAACGGACGTTAGCCTTGCCGAGCTGGCTGCCGATATGCGCGCCAGCACTCCGAGCAATGCAGCGGAACTTTTAGTCCCTGATAAGCACGATGAAAAAATCAGATTACAGACGGCAGGTAAGCAGTTGGAGCGGTCGTTGTCGGCAGTCTTCGCAGATAAAAAGGCCTCTCTGGAACAAGGGCAACGATTAATCGACCAGAGCTTGGCGCACTATCTTCGAGCTGCAAATGAACATTTGACTGGACAACTTCAGCTTCTAAAGGCCTTGAGTCCTGAAAGTGCTCTACGGCGTGGCTATGCGATTTTACGTTCGGGGAAAGCAGTTGTCTCAAGCGGTAAGCAGGTTAAGCCACACGATGAAGTCACTGCCGACCTAGCTGACGCGTGCTTACATCTGCGTGTGGAGAGTATTGAGTTACAATAAAGATATGGCGCAAAAGATTGACTACCAAGCACTGAGTGCGGAACTCGAAGAAATTTTGGGGCGGTTACAGAGTGGTGATCTACAAATTGATGAAGCACTTAAGGCACACGAACGAGGGCAAAAAATAATTGCCCAGCTGCAGATGTATTTAAAGACAGCTGAAAATTCTATAAAAAAACTCCCGTTACAGTGAGTAATGTGCTACCATAACCGATATGAAACACCTGAACGAACAGGGTATTGTTGACAGTTGGCTTGTCGCTTTTATGCTAACACTGGTAGTTCTGCTCGGGGTATCCGGTTTTGCGGTGTGGGCACTGATGAGTCGCAACGATTATAAGAATAACGTTGATAGCAAAATCGCTACTGCTGTAGAGGATGCTAAAAAAATGGAGAGCGATAAAAAAGATGCAGAGTTTAAGGAAAAAGAGAAAGAGCCATATCGTACGTATGTAGGTTCAGCAACCTTTGCGAGCGTTAGCATAACATACCCAAAGACTTGGAGTGCCTATGTGGATGAGTCGGGCAATAGTGGTAACGCGATTGATGGCTATTTTAATCCAGCGCTCGTTCCTGGTCTCCAAAGCGGCAACAGTATAGCTATCCGAATGCAGGTAGTAAACGCTTCCTATAAAAGTCAGCTCACGCCGTTTGATAATTTAGTAAAAACAAAAAAGGCGAGCATTAATCCGTATAGCCCACCTAAGGTTGGTTCAGTTGTTGGTGTAAGGGTGCAAGGGACCATTAATGGCACCAAACAAGGAACTATGATTATTCTTCCAGTCCGCGATAAAACACTCAAAATCTGGACCGAAGGCAATGAGTTTGTCGGCGATCTAGACAAAATCATACTTGCCAATCTTTCCTTCGTGCCGTAGTGCTATACTACTGGTAGGCAAAAGGAGGGTTTGGTGGGGGCGCATACTAATATAAGCGACCATCAAAGCGATTGGATTAAGGAGCAACAGCGTTTGTTGTTGTCCTTGGCGGAGCAATTGAAATTATCTTTGCTGCAAATTGAACGAACGGCAGAAGTTGCAAAGTTAACCAACGACCAAACATCGTTCGATCAAGTGAGCACCCTGAGCGATATTGGGTTACAACTGGTTGAGCAGTATACTTTAAGTCTTCGCACAGAAGCCCAGCTTGATATAGAGCCGGTTTCTTTAGCGGCGGTGCTGCACAAAACTGCGCATCGCTTGCATAAATTGGCGCAACTCTATAATTGTGATCTTGAGCTTGTGATTGGGCGGCAGGTTCCGCTCGCTCTGGCGAACGCCAACCAACTAGAGGCGGCGTTTACAAGTTTGGGGAGCGTGCTTATTGAAGCCCAAAGTTCAAGCCGCAACAGCGAGCGTCCGCTGGTAACTTTGGCGGCTCATAAAAATCGTTGGGGATTAGTGGCCGGCTTCTATGGGCGGTCATTAAATTTTAATGCTAGCAATTTCCAGCGCGGCAAAAGTTTATACGGCCGGGCAAGGCAACCACTTAATCAGCTAGTGGGTTCGGCGGGATCGGGTATTTTTTTGGCAGACTCACTTTTGCGAGCAATGTCGCTGAGCCTAAGGCCTGCACGATATAATAGATTGAGTGGCCTAGCCGCAACCCTACCAACGAGTCAGCAGTTAATGATCATCTAATGTCACGCGTACAAAAAATTTTACTTATTGAACCAGACTATATTCTTGCAAGTCTGCACAGCCAAGCTCTGCGAGCAGTAGGCTACGAGGTAGCCTCAGTTTCCGATGCAGCACAAGCTATGGCTGCGGTTGAAAGTCGGCCTGACTTGATCATTATGGAGTTACAGCTAGTTACTCATAATGGGATCGAACTTTTGTACGAAATACGATCTTATCCAGATTTAATGACACTTCCTGTTATTGTACATAGCAGTATTCCAGCGGCTGAATTTTATAACAAGAGGACTGCACAACAACTACGCGTTCAGTCATATCTATACAAACCTACAACATCGCTCGAGACATTAATCCAGACTATAGATACTATTCTAGCGGCTGCGCCAGCATGAACCAGACGGTCACCCAGGCAATTATTTTAAGTCGAACCAATTATGGCGAAGCAGATCGCATTCTTACGGTGCTGACACCACGTGGTAAATACAGCTTGCTTGCAAAAGGTGTTCGTAAAGAACGAAGCAAGTTAGCTGGCGGTATAGAGTTACTATCCGTTAGTGAGTTGAGTTTCTTACGTGGCAGAGGAGAGATGCAAACACTTACTTCCAGTCGATTAAAAACTCACTTTGGGAATATCGTACAGAACGTCGATCGTACAATGTTTGCCTATGAATTCCTTAAGACGATCAACCAGATTACTGAACAGAGCCTCACGGAAGATTATTTTCAGTTGGCAAAACAAACCTTGCGAGCACTCAACAGCGATACAGTAGCACTCGATATTGTGCGGTTATGGTTTTTTGTTCAGCTATTGAGACTAGAAGGGCATGCGCCAAACCTCAAAACAAACGCCACCGGAGTATTACTCATCGAAGCGCCAAGATACGTTTTTGATTTTGATCGCATGGCATTTTCGGTGGGAAAAGGTTTGTTCACTATGCGGCACATAAAGTTACTACGTCTCCTGGATAGCTTGCCTGACAGTAGTAAACTGTCTCAATTACAACCTGACGCTCTTGAGGCGGTTCCGGAAGCTGAGCGTCTCATACGATCAATTCTTAGGCATCAACAATAAAACTTGTCAATAGCATGTAATAAGCCCCAGTTGTCTAGACAACTACACATAAGCTAATCTAGGTTTCCAA
>CAZJME010000088.1:0-3564 GCA_964547235.1 uncultured Candidatus Saccharibacteria bacterium | reverse complement strand
AGGCACGACGTTGAGCGCCTGTTTTGGTAATCACCGCTATAGTTATGTTTTGTCTCGACAGCTTTCTAACACTTCGAATTCGTCTGGCCACACCGGTCACGCGCTGTTGGTTGATGACTATGAAGGGGCTTGTCCTCTTACAGCTAGCAGCGATATGAGCTCCTCTCCCGGCTCAACTTTAACGAGTGGTACGAAAGAGATGCTAACACCTGGCATGACTTTGTTCGTGTTTGATGTTCAGCAGGATGCCAGTGGACTCTATAATGTTCATATTAAGATAGGTATTGGCGACTCGGACCTTTTTACTGATAATACGAACGCTGCTAACTTAACTTTCCAAAACATCCATCCTGACTCGGCTCGTTGTCGTGGAGGGTCGGGCCAGCAGTACTGCGCTGTTGCAGAGGTTCGAACAAAAGTAAAAGTTAAGGTACAATAGGATAAGCATGATGAGGATTAAAGCATTGGCTAGACGCGAAGAAGGGCTGGTTTCGATTATTATTACCATGATCTTGACCATGGTCTTGAGCTTAATCGTTCTGGGCTTTGCACGACTGTCTCGTAATGAGCAGCGTCAATCGCTTGATCGCCAGTTAAGCACGCAAGCATTATACGCAGCCGAGTCAGGTATAAACCTCGCGACAAAAGCGATAGCCAATGGTTTTGACGGCAATATTACTGATTGTGGTACTAAGCTGCCGGCTCCTTATGCTGGATACAGCCTTGGCAATAATACCGACATTAGCTGTCTCTTGATCGATCAAACGCCCTCTGTTATCTCCTTCGATGCTATTACAGTCGATAAATCCACTGTTTTTCCCATAAATAGCGTCGACGACAATAACAATCCGAAACATCTGAAAAGCCTTACACTTACCTGGCAAAAGAAAGGCGGCGGTAGTAAAGATCCGAGTGCAAACTTTCCAAGGTTCCCCCCTACTAGTGGATGGAGCAACGGTGACGGAGCCGCCGGTATATTGAGGATAGATTTGGTGCCAACAAAAACGGGTGAATTAACTCGGAACAAGCTTGTTGCCAACGTCTTTACGATTTTCGCCTATCCTAAGGGCGGAGCTACAGATGGTGCTGTAGATTACACTTCGGGAATGTCGAATCAGGGCAAAGTTGTGGCTGCTAATTGTACCGGGACGTATATCTGCAAAATGACCATTAACTTTCTATCAATAAGCGAATCACATTTTTATATTCGCCTTAAGTCAATTTATGCCGATAACCAAGTTGAGTTAACTGGGGTTAATGACTCTGGAGATGCCCATTTCAAAGGTGGGCAAGTTAAAATTGACGTAACCGGTAGAGCTGCTGATATTCTTAAGCGTATTCAAGTTGGTCGATCGCCAACCAGCGGAACGATTACTTTTGCCGACCAAGCTCTTGATGTAGCTCAACCAATTTGCAAGTTGCTTAGTGTCGTGCCTGGTCCAGGGAGTGTAGATGGGTGTAACCCAGCTACACCGACTCCGACTCCTTCCAATTGCCCGCCGACATCTGGTGACGCTTGCGCGAGCCCTGGCCCTAACCCTTCCCCCAATCCAAACGGCAATGCAGCTATCGGAACATATTGCCAGGTGATTAACTGTAATAAGACTCACACCCCCTATGGTAACGAAAACAGCCCGCTACGATGGAACATGACAATTGTTAATAACTCTCAGAATGACCAGGCGCATGTAACAGGCTGCGACTGGGATTATGGAGATGGAACAAAAAAACATAACGTTAACTGTAAGTATCTAGATTCAGAAACGCATGGCTACCCTCAATTAAGCGGGTGTAGATCATATGTAGCAAAATTAACTATGCATTTCGATAATGCAAAAGACAAGACCACGACAAAAACTTACCGCGTGCCCGACAACCACTATCTTGGTAATGGTAATGGTAATGGAAATTGGGAATTCGATTCACCCTGCTAAAAAAAGCTCTAACTATTAGATCGATGGAATTTTTCATGCACCGCCTTTAGGTGCGGATCCGTAACATGCGTGTATATCTGGGTAGTGGCGATGTTGCTATGTCCGAGCATGGCTTGAACACTGCGTAAGTCGGCACCATTCATCAAGAGGTCCGTAGCAAAACTATGACGTAAGGTGTGGGGAGAAACGCGTTTAGTAATGCCCGCCAGCCGAGCATAGTTAGCAACCATGCGTTGGATACTGCGAGCAGTCAGGCGACTAAAATTTCCTGTGTTATCGATCTGTTTTTTCCCGCCCAAGCGAATGAATAGCGGCTGGGCATTATCTTGGCGCTTTTTCAGGTAGAGGCCAATCCAATCGGCTGCCGCTTGGCTGATAAAAATCGGCCGATCCTTTTGGCCCTTACCACGAACCATGAACTCTCGCCGTTTTAGGTTAATATGATCTCGATTTAGCCCCGTCAATTCTGAGACACGCAAGCCGCTGCTAAACAGTAGTTCCAAGATCGCTCGATCGCGCAAACCGGCCAATTGCTCGGTTCGAGGAGCCGCAAATAGTTGTTCGACCTCTTCGGGGGATAAAAATGTGACCTGTTTGCGGGTAGTACGAGCCAGTTCTACCTTGTCGGCATTAAGAGCTGGTATATCGCGTTTGGCACAGAACTTTAAAAAGCTCCGCAGGGCAATAAGATGATAGTTCTGAGTGGTTTTTTGCAATTCATCGGACACATTGGTGCCTAAACGGTTAAGCCATAGGCGCCACTTGCGAATAAACTCCGGTGTTATCTCTCTTACTTGGATATCGCCTTCGTAATCGAGGATGCGGGTGAGGTAATGGTCGTAGTTGGCAATAGTCTTTTGCGAACGGTTTTGCTCAATTTCTAGGTACTCTAAAAAGTCGGTTTTGGCTTTGCTAAATAACATTTTTCTCCTTTGCCATTCTCAAACCAAGGGTCACCACAAACCGCAGATTTAGCTTTTGGTTTGTGGGGTGTAGTAGCATACGTATATTGTACGATATATCGCTAGAGCTAGTCTTTTCTATCTGTTATAATGGCCAAATAACCAGAAAGGGAACAATAAATGGAACGAACACTCATCATTCTTAAACCGGATGCGCTGCAGCGAGATCTCATTGGTGAAATTATTCATCGACTGGAGCAAAAGGGCCTAAAACTGATTGGACTAAAAATGATGCGGCTCGACAAAGCCATATTGGCTGCGCACTATGCCCATATTACCGACCAGCCATTCTACAAAGATGTTGAGTCCTTTATGCAAAGCTCACCAGTAATTGTGATGGCGCTGGAAGGCTTCGAATGTGTTAATTCAGTCCGTCTGGTGGTAGGGGCTACTAATCCACGTTTGGCAACTGCGGGGACTATACGAGGCGATCTAGCCATTGGGAGCGGCCGTAATCTTATCCATGCTTCAGACAGCAAGGAAAACGGCCAGCAGGAGGTATCTCGCTTTTTTGACAAGAACGAGCTCTTCGACTACGAAAAAGACAATGCTACTCAGGTGTATCCACCAAACGAGCGCCAGTAAGCTACTATTGGTATCCCCAAACGGATTCGAACCGCTATCTGCTCCTTAGGACGGAGTTATTCTATCCATTGAACTATGGGGAC
>CAZJME010000087.1:0-3616 GCA_964547235.1 uncultured Candidatus Saccharibacteria bacterium | reverse complement strand
ATATTGTAAGGGAGCCTTTGGGCACGACCACTGCTCCATGGAGTGCAATGTTGCACTGGCGTGACACGCACGAGACACGTCCAGTGGCGAGACTTTCTGTGATGCCGGAGGGGATGCTGGTAGGGCAAGTTGTTGACGCCGACGGCGATACACGCTATGAGGACGGTGCCACGGCTCGTCTGGCGGCAGTTGTCACTGCCCACCTAGACGTTTAGTCTGCATCGTGAACGGCGAAGCACTTATGATGGCCAGGTATTTGTGAGTAATCTCTAGTCAAAATAACCATAAGCACGTAAAATTAATGTAATGGATGCCACCAGTCGTATACCCAATGTGCCCGTTTCGCAGTTCAAACGTACAAAAATTCTCGTTACGTTAGGGCCTGCTACTAATAGTTATGAAGCGATATTAAAACTTATAGAGACAGGCGCCAATGGCTTTCGGTTGAACTTTAGTCACGTTACGCCCGGTGACGCCGAGCAGCAAATAAAATGGGTGCGCAAAGCTAGCAAGGCCTACGGAAAACCAGTGGCAATTTTGCAGGATTTGGCAGGACCGAAGATCAGACTAGGAGAGTTTGACGGCGTATTTACGGTGCAAACCAACCAGACGTTACGCTTTGGTTACCAGTCAGATTATGAGGCTACCGGTATCCTGCCAACTCAATACGATCTGTCAAAAAAGGTTAAACGCGGCGAGCGATTATATTTGTCTGATGGTCGTATTCGCACCACCGTAACAAGTATTCAAGGTGGTATTGTATACACACGTGCACAGAACGACGGCGTGTTGGTGAGTCGAAAAGGCATTAATTTACCAGACACCGACCTCGAGGGTGACATAATTACTGCTAAAGATCGCAAAGATTTGTCCTTCGGTTCTACGCAGGACGTAGATTATGTGGCGCTCAGCTTTGTCCAGCATCCAAGTGACGTGGTCAAACTGCGAACGATGCTAAAAAATCTGGGCAGCACCGCCAAAGTTGTGGCTAAAATTGAGACCAAAGCGGCGACCGAGTGTATAGAAGAGATTGTGAAAGAATCCGACATGGTTATGGTAGCTCGCGGTGACTTAGCTATCGAAACTCTGCCCGAGAGTGTGCCGGTCATGCAGCGCAAAATAATTGGTCTAGGCATTCGTTTTGCAACGCCGACTATTGTGGCCACTCAGATGTTGGCCAGCATGACTGAAGAGCCGGAGCCAACTCGCGCCGAAGTAAGCGATATTGCGGCGGCCGTTATTTTGGGGGCCGACTGCGTCATGCTCAGTGACGAAACAACTACTGGACGGTATCCTATTGAGGCGGTAGCCACGATGAAGCGGGTCATCTTGTACGTTCAGAGCCATAACCCTGTTCGTGTTCGGTTTGATCACGAGACCTCACCTTCGCGTCAACAAGCTATTTCTGACGCGGTTATCAAGCTTTCGCATGGAGTTCAGGCATCTGCCATTGTTGCCGAAACTTCTTCGGGTGCAACAGCCTTACAAATAGGAGCGCACCGCTCACAAGTTCCCATGATTGCTGTGACGCCACGCCTGCGTGTGGCTCAGCAGCTTGCTCTTACCTATGGCACAAAGAGCTATTGCCGACCCGTGCATAAACAAGCTGCGACTAAGTTAACGAACTGGTTGTTGCAAAACAAGGTGCTTAACAAAGGTGAAATTGTCATCTCGGTTTCGGGCAAGTATCCAGGCGTAGTGGGCACCACGGACACTATAAAGGTTAGGGTATTGTAAGTAACTAAGACGAATACGGGTGGATATGAGTTTTACGAAACAAACTGTCAAAGATGTTAACCTCAAGAACAAGACTGTTCTGCTCCGAGCCGACTATAATGTTCCGATTAACGATGATGGCTCAATCAGCGACGACTATCGAATTCAACAGAGCTTACCGACAGTACGATACCTTCAGTCAAAAGGCGCCAAAGTCGTCATCATAAGTCACTTGGGCCGACCAAAAGACGCCCATGACGCCAAGACGAGTTTATGGCCAGTAGCCAAGCGCTTACAGCATTTACTCGACGGGCGCGTTAGCTTTGCAAGGGATTGCATCGGGCCAGAGGCCGAGAAAGCAGTTGCGACACTCAAGAGCGGTGATGTGGTTTTGCTCGAGAATCTCCGCTATCATCCTGAAGAAGAAGCAAACGATAGAGCGTTCGCTCAACAACTAGCGTCGCTCGCTGACATCTTTGTGCAGGATGGCTTTGGTATAGTACACCGAGCACATGCCAGCACGAGCGCAGTGACCAAATTTTTGCCTAGTGTAGCCGGTCTGCTGCTGCAGCGTGAGGTTGACACCATAACCAATGTGATGGACAAGCCTGTACGCCCGCTTATGGCGGTGATTGGTGGAGCAAAAATCGCCGATAAAATAGAAGTTTTGAGCCGTTTTATAAAAATTGCTGATGTGCTCGTGGTGGGTGGCGCCATGGCCAATAATTTCTTGATGGCTGAGGGTATCGAAATTGGCGAAAGTAAGATAGAGCGCTCGGATATACCGCTTGCCAGACAGATTTTGGGGCAGGCCAAAAAAGAGGCTAAAAATCGACACTTTATTTTTTACCTGCCCCAAGACGGAGTGGTGGCAAAGAAGCTCGACAAAACGGCCACTACACGAATCGTGGATTGGGACGCTCATGTCATCGCTGATATCGAAAACTATCCCGGTAAGCCGCCTAGCAGAGCAAGTAAAATCCAACAGGACGAAATGATATTGGATGTCGGGCCGTTTTCGGGCGCCTTCATCGCTGGTGTTATGCAGCTGGCAAGTACCGTCATCTGGAATGGTGCACTCGGCGTAACCGAAACCCCCGCTGTGCATGGACCAGTTGGCCCGTTTGCACACGGTACGGAGCTTCTTGTAGATGCCATGCTAGGAGAGTACGGGCATCGTCCATTCAGTCTCGTTGGCGGCGGCGATACGGTAGGCTACGTAGAAGGGCGTGGGCTAACAGAGAATTTTGATCATGTTTCGACTGGTGGTGGGGCAAGTCTGGAGTTAATGTCAGGCAAAAAGCTGCCAGGCGTGCAGGCGCTGTTGGATAAAAAGAAGTAGGATGTAATAATAAACCATAAGTATTATGACTGATCGAAAAACACTGATCGTTGCAAATTGGAAAATGCACCTGGATGTACAGCAGGCAAGTCTACTGGTGCACCGGCTGAGCGAGCGGATTCGCATTCATCGCGATATTGAAATCGTCTTAGCGCCCAGCCTGCTTGCGTTGCAGCCAATGAGTTTGCAGATAGATCGTCGTAAGTTTCGGCTGGCAGCTCAAAATGCTTACTTTGTTGACGAGGGGCCCTTCACGGGGGAGGTATCGTTTACTATGCTACAGAACTTGGTCCACTACGCAATAGTTGGTCACTCGGATCGCCGCCACAAATTCAACGAGGGTCTCGAGATTATTCGAGACAAAGTTGCTTCGGCACTGCGCAATGATATCGCGCCAATCTTGTGTGTGGGCGAGACTAAACAGGAGCGTAACGAACATGAAACAATGCAGGTTTTGCACGATCAACTCATAAGCGGTCTGGCCAATGTTACGTCAGAGGAAATCGAACAAGTGGTGTTCGCCTATGAACCCGTATGGGCCTTGAGCAACGGTCGGGA
>CAZJME010000086.1:0-3688 GCA_964547235.1 uncultured Candidatus Saccharibacteria bacterium | reverse complement strand
ACAGCAGGTTTTGACTCAAATTAATCATCTTGGCAAAGATCTGATCACAATTCGACCAGGCAATATTGTTGAACGTGATAGCGACGGTACTATCAAACACGTCGACATTGCGGGTGCTTACGGTTTTGGAAGTGGTAGCCTGAGTGAGGCTGATGTCAAAGTGGTTGAATCGACTCCTAAAATAGCCACGGTCTCCCCCGTCACCTTATTGAGAAGTCCTATGCAGTCAAATGATGTTATTTATAAAGATGGGTTAGTGCTTGGAACGACCGATCAGATCCCAACCCTTTTGACGCATGCGGTTGAATTCGGCACCTTTTTTAGCAAGGGTGAAGAATCTCGCAACGTAGCGGTAATCGGTAAACACGTAGCTGAACAACTGTTCAAAGAGAATGTTCCTATTGGTCTCAGCCTTACGGTCCGAGGACAAGATTTTATTGTTCGTGGTGTCTTTGATGAATTTTCGGGCAGTACTCTTGGGCCGGGTATTGATCTGAACAAGGCTATTTTTATTCCTTATCCAGCCGCGAAACAATTAGCAGACGGTATGCCACAGATAGTGCAGATTTTGGCAAAACCTGACACGCCTGAGCATACGAGCGAGGCAATAACAAATCTCACGAACAGTCTACGGAACGCTCATAAGGGACAAGAAGATGTGACAATCCTAAAAGGCGATGAAAACCTTGCGGTTACGAGTAGTTTGCTGGATGTACTGACCACACTTGTGGCCGCCATTGCGGCTATATCATTACTTGTTGGCGGTATTGGTATTATGAACATTATGCTTGTGTCGGTTACCGAACGCACTCGCGAAATCGGTATCCGTAAAGCCGTCGGTGCAACCAATCGGCAAATACGACACCAGTTTACGGTGGAGGCGACAACCCTCAGTGTTGTGGGCGGCTTAATCGGCGTCGCATTATCTTACCTGACCAATTTCTTGTTACGCGTTACTACTAATCTTAAACCCGTTATAACCTGGCAAGTAGTCGTGGGAGCTGTCTTGGTGTCGTCTTTAACTGGCATTGTTTTTGGCTTGGCCCCAGCAATAAAGGCCGCACGCAAAGATCCTATCGATGCTTTACGCTACGAGTGAGTAGATGGCGGCAATCCCAGCAACAGCCATGGCGACCGTAACAACCCAGCCAACAACAGTGGTCGAGGGCTTGTTTACCCATTCGCCCATAATGCGCTTATTGCTACTGATGAGCACGATGAAGAGTAGCACCACTGGCGCAACGATGCCGTTGGCGACTGCTGAGTAGATAAGCGCTTTTATAGGATCAAGACCAATAAAGTTAATACCCAGTCCGACCAATACTGAGATAATGATTACCCCATAAAAGGCATAAGCATTACCAAGTTTGTGGTTCAGCCCTCCTTTCCAGCCAAGACTTTCGGCGATAGCATAAGAGCTCGAGCCGGCCAAAACAGGAATAGCTAATAATCCGGTGCCGATTATGCCGCCTGCAAAAAGATAGTAGGTGGCATTTCCGGCAAAAGGTCGCAGTGCTTCGGCTGCTTGAGCGGCCGATTCAACCTTAAAGATGCCATGGTTAAAGAGGACTGCTCCGCAGGCAGCAATAATAAAAAACATGACAGTATTGCTTAGTAGCATACCGCTCCAAACATCAATCCTCATATTTTTCACCTCGCTTTTACGAGCTCCCATACGCGACACTACTGAAGTCTTCCCCTTTGCCACTTTCTCCTCAATTTCTTGGGAAGTTTGCCAGAAAAAAAGATATGGAGAGATCGTAGTTCCTAGTATGGCGCACACCAAAAGTATTTGATCTTTATCAAAACCCATGCGCGGTATTACTGCTTGGCGTAGCGCAGCACTCCAATCAAGATGTGCCAAAATAGCAGAGGCGATATAGGCTAGCAGAACCATGGCGAGCCATTTTAAGTAGCGGGCATAGCGTTCATATGGCGTAAAGACTTGCATGGCTAGGCTTAGTACGGCAAAGCCCACAACGAGTAATGAAAAATTCATACTGGGTCGCAAAAGCTGAGCTCCTTTGGCCATGGCGCCGAGGTCTGCGCCAATGTTGAATGCGTTAGCGGCGAAAAGCAGAATGGTTACTACTTGAAGCATGCGACGCGAAAAATGCTTACGGATATTTCCAGCCAAACCGCGCCCGGTTACTAAACCGATTCGAGCGCACATCTCTTGAACTGTTGACATGAGGGGAAAGGTGATTATTGCCAACCATAGCATTTGGAAACCATATTGTGCACCGGTTTGAGAATACGTAGCAATACCAGAGGGGTCGTCGTCTGAAGCGCCCGTGGTCAAGCCGGGGCCAAGTATGTGCCAATAGCTGTGTGTGCGCTTAACTACTGAAGAAATGGGCGGGGTTGGCAAGGCCTCAACAATCTTCTGCCCTTTATTAACAGTTCTATCAAGAAGCTGAGCTGGCGCTTCAGCGGTTCTAGTAATGATGTCTTTTTTGGCCATCGTTTTCTATCATATTGCTTACGTCATATTAGTACAAAGCGGGGATAATAGCTAGCGAAATTGGTACAATGCGTGCATGGGTTTTCTCGTCTATGCACTGTGCTTTTGTCTTGTGGTAGTTATTGGCTATGCTTCTTACGCTGGAGCGCCTTGGGTACCAGTTAGGCGATTCGACATGGAGGCGCTTATAAAAGATCTTGATTTACGCTCCGGGCAACAGTTCGTAGAGCTGGGTTGTGGCGACGGTCGTCTGTTGCGAGCAGTAGGAACTAAAGATATACAAGCCATTGGGTATGAGATAAACCCCTTGCTGTGGGGTATTGCTTGGTTCAGGAACATACCGCACAAGAATGTTCGAGTAAAATTTGGGAACATGTGGCGAGCCGATGTTTCTCGAGCCGATGTGGTCATGGTCTTTTTGGTGCCGCGGACTATGCCCCGCCTTAGTCAAAAAGCTGAACAGGAGATGAAACCAGGTAGTCGATTGGTAAGTTATATCTTTCCGGCGCAGTTACCCAATGGTCGTAAGGCCAAAAGCTGGTATGTGTATGGTATCGAAAAGAGTCTAAAAAAAGTGGCGAAAGGCGGCCGACAAGACAGCTCCGCTGCCTATAATGAGCCCCATACCGACGGATCCAACGAGCAAGCCAACAAGTAATAATAGCGCGTCCTCCAAAATCATACTGAGCGCAATGATAATAACACCCAGCGCAGGCAGTGTATCAAGGCCTGAGAATGGCAATGAAATCATCGCGCAAAAAGAAAAAACAAAAATAACAAAGCCTAAAATACTTCGGACGAACCATAAATCAAAGATAAGGCTGAGGCGTGGTCGCGAGTGCTTTTCGAGCCACTCGAGTCTTTTTTTAATAAATGGTAAAGCTTTTTCTACGGTTGCTTTGCCAAGGCTACGTTGCTTTAGCCAGCCTGGTATCCATAAACTACGGCGCCCCGACATCATCTCGATGGCAAATAATAACGATATAGCCTCGGTGACATGGCTCAGTCCACCCGTAGGCATTGGTAAGGCAGGTATAAATAGGAGAAGAAGGAACAAAACAGCAAAACTTTTTTGTCCAAAAACCGTATCTAACTCCCCTATTGTTTTTGGACCTGGTTTTGCTAGCCAGTCACCTAATTCGCTGCTAAAACTTTTGTGGACCATGTGACCATACTACCATTCTTTGTTTGGGTTGATTACGGGAAGTGAAAATTGTAGCTTTT
>CAZJME010000085.1:0-3721 GCA_964547235.1 uncultured Candidatus Saccharibacteria bacterium | reverse complement strand
TAAAATTATGAAAAACACAAAAATTATTCTTGCAGGTTCAATAATAGTTTTACTCATACTTGGATGGTTCTTGCCTCTAGGCAGCTATACAACTACAAGAGGATGTCCCGTTGACCCTACGCCTTCTAAAAGACTTCATTTAATTTTTGGAGGTTCAATACAAGAAATTAAGAATGGTGACGTTGAACCACCGCCAAACGCAGGCTGTTCAATGAATACTAAATACGTACTTTATTTTCTTTAAATAAAGTCTCAACAAGAACTACGATGGCCCTTCAAGCATAAAAATCTATTCCAAAACCTCTTCTTTTACCCAAGAAGAGGTTTTTTTGTTTGGACCAATCTACAGATGGCGCCTTTTGGTAGAAACTACGCAAGCTTTCTGGCAAGGTCTGCCGCGCTCGTAAGCAGTATCGTGAGTTTCCCACTACAAACGACTGCTTTAGGGTAGCCGCCAAGAAGTTTATGAACGATTCGCCTATCAATCGTAGGCACCGCGCAGACCTTGCCCTAATAATACTAGGGTTGTTCAACCAACGATCTGAATTTGTTATGCTTTACGCAGCCACCGCGTAAACTGGAAAGTGATACCATTTTCTTCTATTGGTTCGCTCTCGAAGATTTTATTGAAATCTGTTTCATAAGTGGGGAAAAACTTGGTACAGGCAAAATCACCTTGTAGTTTGGTAATGTCCAGTTCATCGGCAAAACTTAGACTCGACGCAAACAGGCCCGCGCCGCCAATTATCCAAACGTCTTCTGTTGTTTGACGCAAAAAACCTTCAACGTCGTTCAGCGCTTCAAAACCGGGTCGCAATGGCTGGGCGGTATGGGTGGCCACGAGATTTCGCCGATCCGATAACGGTCGCGCGAACTCCTCCTCATGGGTTCGATAGCCCATGACGACAATGCCGTGTTGAGTAGCTTCACGAAAATGTCGAAGATCAGTGGGCAGCTTACCCTGCCAAGGTCTACCGTGCTCGTTCGCAATACCGCGCCGTTCATCAATAGCCACAATAAACCTAATCATTATCTCTATTATAACCAAAAACTAGCGGACGTATTTTATTGAGCAAATAAAACGAGCCGCTGATGAGGCAATAGTCACCAGGCTGTGTCAGTAGCCAACGAAAAGCATCATTCAAGTTTGACTTGCCCTCAATATTTTTATAGCCCATGTCTTGTGCGATCTTCATTATAGATTCCTGTTTAATCGAACGTTTTTTATAATCTTGTTCGCCATAAAATTCGACCACACAAATTGTTTGTACCAGCGGAAGCAGCCTGTTTAGAATTTCTGCCGTTTTGTCGTCATCTGTTTTGCCTAAACCCAAAATTACGGCAAACTTTTTACCCGGAAAAAGTAGCTGTAGGCTTTTTACTAGTGCTTCCATTTTTTGCGAGTTATGCGCCCCATCCATAACTATGGTTTTGCCTACCAGCTTAATTGTCTCAATTCTACCAGGGATGTACGTTTGCATAGTCTGAATCAATTGCTCTGCAGTAAGTCGTGGGAGCAAATCCCTTTCGGCGAGGTAGTCATAAACGCTCGCCGCCAAACTCCAGTTTCGCTGTTGGAAGGCCGGTAGTCCGGCGGCTCGTGAATCGAGGCTTTTAGCAACATGCAGTCGCGCGCTTTTTTCGTCTGTTCGCTTTTGTAGCACACCAGCAACTTCATCATTTTGAGGCAAACAAAACACTTCGTTACTGTGTTGAATTATGCCCACCTTTTGAGTTGCGATAGCTTCGTAGGTATGTCCGAGTATGTGCATATGGTCAAAACCAATGTCTGTAATAACACAAACTTTTCTCGGGTTCGATATAACATTAGTGGCGTCGAGCAAACCACCAAGTCCAACTTCAATAACCGCATAATCTACCTTTTGACGTGCAAATTCCCAAAAAGCAAACGCGACGAGCAACTCAAAATATGTTGGCTTAACGCTTAACTTGTTGATTTTTTGTATAAAGGTCGTCAGTGCCGCGCAATACGCCTGTTCGTCTAGAGGTTTTAGATTAATCTGGATCCGTTCATTAATTTGATCAATGTGCGGAGAAACCGTAAGCCCAACCTTCTTGCCCGCTGCCTTCAACATGCTCGCAATATAGTAGGAAGTAGAAGTTTTGCCGGAAGTACCTGCAACATGCACAACTTCGTAAGTATTTTGCGGATTCCCTAATGCCCGCATAATAGCCTGCATGGTATCAAGCGTATAATTGTCGCGGAAATGACCACGCGGCGGTATGTATGTCCTCAGCAAGGCTTCAGCATCCTCAAAACTCTGTATCATATGTAAAAGCTACTATATAGGAATAGTGTGCAACTACAAGAGGTCAAAACGATTGGTACCCTTCCAACAAGTTGAGGGCGTAATGGACTTATGAAAATTCAGAACCGGAAGCAAACAATCCTAACATACGGCTTATCGATCCAAACGTTGAGCGAGACGCATGTTGGGCGTTCATGGCTCGAGGACGTGTTAGGGCGCAGCACGAGCACTTCTTTCCGTTGTCGTAACTCGTATGGGCTCTGTGTGGTCCCTAGGCTGCCGCTTGTGGCGAGTATTGGTTCGAAAATCATCATTGTCATACAATAAACTTAAGTATTTAATCGAAACATAAGTAATAGAAGCGCAATGAGAAAAAATGAAAAAGGTTTTGGAGCAATAGAGTTACTGCTGATAATCGTAGTTGTCGGACTACTTTTTGCGGCTGGGTGGCTGTTCTTTGATAGGCGGAAAGATAAAATAACCACCAATAGTAAAAACACTACTGCCTCAAAACCGATAGAAAATAAGCAGGCCAAACAACAGCAAGCTATGCCAAAAGTTTCGGTAATAAACGAAAAAGATTTACAAGGCGTCAGCTTTGTCGCACCAAAATGCGGAACCCAGGCTGCACTTCTTCTGGCCCAACCTAATGAGCTTGATCTTAAGTACGCTAAGCCTGAAAGCTGGGCCACGATGTACACCTATCCCAACGGCATTGCTTACAAAAGCCCCGATTTTACATCCGAAAAAGGCTTTAGTAAGATTTCAAAAGGAGCAAGTCTTTTTGTACGTACAGAAGCAATTCGTAGTGAAGGAAGTGGCCTAGCTAAAGATATGCAAGCCTACGCACTAATCGAAACAATGACACCAGCAGCAAAATTAACCTACATAAAGGTTGCCGATTACTACGGGGTAAAGTTTGCTCATAATCATGGCGAAAATCATAACAATCATGAAGTGGCTTTGCTTTTCAAAAACAAAAGGATGTATACAATTGAGGAGGAGTTCAACTATTCAGCAGCTAACCCCTATCCACAGGTAGTTGACCAGATACTAAACTCTATTGAGTAATAGTGGGCCGCAATTCAGCACTTTGTGCTTAAGATAGACTCTAGCTAAACTATTTTTTGTACCGGCTACGCCAAACAATGTGCCTAGTTACTGAGATGGGACAGCGATGCGTTGGTATCAGACATTTCAAATTGCATCCCTGAAAGTTAAACTTGGGATACTACGAGACTGGATTAGAATTGAGCTTGAGATTGAGTCGTAAAGTACTAGTCGTTAGTGCCCCTTGTTCTGGTTGAGTATTTTTAGAAGAACGATCGAAGGCACTAATACTAAAGCCCAAACTATAGCTCCAATGACAAATATTCCTGACTTTTCAATAAAAGACATTAAGGTACTTGCCTCTCTTACGCTATAGTCGGGAGACAGGTAATAGAGGAAGA
>CAZJME010000084.1:0-3721 GCA_964547235.1 uncultured Candidatus Saccharibacteria bacterium | reverse complement strand
AAGCTTACGCAAGGCCTGGCTCATGAGCCGTGCCTGCAAGCCCATATGACTATCACCCATATCGCCTTCGATTTCAGCTCGTGGCACCAAGGCTGCAACCGAGTCAACTACTATAAGATCGACCGCGTTAGAGCGTACTAGCGTTTCGGTGATCTCAAGCGCCTGCTCGCCGTTGTCGGGTTGTGACAAAAGTAAGTTCTCGATATCTACACCTATGCGCTTGGCGTAAGCCGGATCGAGTGCGTGTTCAGCATCAATAAAGGCAGCTGTTCCGCCCTGCTTCTGGATTTCTGCAATGGCGTGCAAAGTCAGTGTAGTTTTACCACTCGATTCTGGCCCATAGATTTCAATAATGCGCCCTTTTGGGATACCGCCGCCCAGTGCCAAGTCAAGCGAAACACTACCGGTTGGGATACACTCCACTTTTGTCTGGTGCGCTTCGCCTAGCTTCATAATCGAACCCTTACCAAACTGTTTTTCGATTGTCTCTAAAGCCAGACCCAAGGCCTTTCCTCTGCCCGATTCTTCGGTCGTCTTTTTATCGTCCTTTGTTTTTTTAGCGTCTGCCACAGTACACCTCCCCTTGTTTACCCTATCAGCTGCCCGTCAGTATCTACATATAGTATAGCAAGCCCTGTGATAAGAAAATTACTTGTGTTTATTCCTTGTTACTGTGCTTATGCTCTATAATACTAACAACTATGCGAATATCTGACGCTTTGGTGGAGAAGCTGTTGCGTGGCGCTCAGGCGGCCACCGATGAGCAAATAGCCAGTCTTAGGGAACAAGAGCAGGCCGAGAAGAAACCGCTACAGGACCTGGCTGTCATGAGCAACCTAATTAGCGAAGAAAATCTGACTAGACTCTATGCCAAGGAGATAGATGTTCCGTTTACCGACATTCCTGCTACCAGCGAGGGGCGTGAGGCCATGCGCCAGCTGCCCGAGCGCATTGCGCGTCAATACCATGCCGTTTTTCTCGGTGTGGCCGAGGATGGCACCAAAACGGTTGCCATGGAAGATCCCGATGATATTCAAGCCATTAACTTTTTGCGTAAAACCCTTGGCCAGGATATCAAGGTCCACATCGCTACCAGCAGTGCCATTACGGCCGCACTAGATCAGTACCGCGAGAACATTGGTAGTGAACTAACTAAAGTCATCTCCGCCGAACCCAGCACAGATGAAGAACCAGAGGCAGTCTCTGCGGAAGATCTTGCAGAAGACAGCCCAATCGCGCAAACTGTCAACCTTTTGATTGAATACGCCATTAAGGCACGCGCCAGTGATATTCATATTGAACCCCGAGAAAATTTCGTTTTAGTACGGTACCGAGTGGACGGAATCTTACGCGAAGCCAATAAACTGCCCAAAAAGGTCCTCAACGCGCTGGTGTCACGCATTAAGATTCTGAGTAATCTAAAGATTGATGAACGCCGCGCCCCGCAAGATGGCCGCTTTAAGATTGAGTCGGGCGGGCAAGTCTATGCTTTGCGCGTTGCGACCTTGCCTATCGTTGATGGTGAAAAAGTAGCAATCCGCATCTTGAACGAATCCGCTAAACCAGCAACCTTGCAAGAGCTCGGATTCTGGGGCAAGTCGCGAAGCGACCTTGAGCATGCCTTGTCCCAACCTCATGGCATGGTATTGGTAACGGGGCCGACAGGTTCAGGAAAATCAACCACCTTGTTCAGTATCCTAAGCCAGCTGAACAAGCCTAGCGTCAACATTTCGACTATTGAAGATCCTGTAGAGTACCGAATTCCTGGTGCTAACCAAACTCAGATTAACGTAGCTGCACACATGACCTTTGCTGCTGGCCTCCGAGCACTTTTACGCCAAGATCCAAACATTATCATGGTGGGCGAGATTCGAGACGGCGAGACAGCTACCCTGGCTATTCAGGCTGCTCTTACAGGACATCTCGTTTTTAGCACTCTTCATACCAATAACGCCGCTACTTGCCTGCCTCGTCTTCTCGACATGCAGATCGAGCCGTTTTTGATCGCCAGTACCGTTCGTGCAGTTGTCGGACAACGACTGGTGCGTAAGCTCTGCGCTGCATGCCGGCAGTCTCTACGACCCGATGAAGCCATGCTGGCACAGTTAGGTCGTGTTTTTCATACCGACGAGGCTTCGATTTTGCAACACTTGCATGAGCTGGAAATCGAAGCTCAGAAAGATGGAATCGGGCCGGATGACGACCTCGGTACGACCGACCGACAGATTATCACTTTGTGGAAAGCCAACGAAGATGGCTGCGACCAGTGTAATCACAGTGGCTATAAGGGGCGTATTGGTATCTACGAAGTCTTAGATAATTCGCAGAGTGTCCAAAGCATGATCGTTAAACGCAGTACGAGCGAAGAAATTCAGAACCAAAGCGCAAAAGAAGGCATGGTCACCATGCAGTTTGACGGCCTTGTAAAAGTACTTCGTGGCATTACGTCACTCGAAGAAGTCTTAAGAGTAACGGCAGAATCATAATGCAGTTTAGCTACACGGCGAGTAAAGACGACAAAGCCGTACATGGACAGATAGAGGCTGTTAGCAAATCCGCGGCGATAAACAGCCTACGCCACCAAGGGCTTCGCCCCTTGGCGATCAAGCCCCTCCGCAACAAAGCGTCTGGCCTACAGCTAAGCTTTTTGAAACCTAAAGTTAAACAAAAGGACTTGGTCATCTTTACCCGCCAACTTTCCACTATGATCTCTGCCGGGGTGCCTCTGGACCGATCTATTAATACTCTGCAGAACCAGGCGGGTAGTCCACAATTTGCTCACATCATTGGCGAAATTGGTAAAGACGTACAAGCGGGTAGTCCCTTAGGTGATTCGTTTGCCAAGTTTCCCGAAGTTTTTTCCGATGTCTACACAAACATGGTCAAAGCCGGTGAAACGGGTGGTATTTTAGACGAAATTCTCAAAAGACTGGCTTCGCAGGTAGAACAAGAGGCCAGCATTCGTAAGAAAATCCGCAGTGCCATGACCTACCCTGTCGTTATCTTGACGGTAACAGTTATTGCCTTCTTCGGCATTATGATATTTGTTATCCCAAAGATTAGTAAAATCATGCAAGATCTTGGTGGGCCCGACGCACAACTGCCTATTTATACACGAGCCTTGCTCAGCCTCAGTAATTTCGTACAGCACTACGCCGTCATACTCATTGCCTTAATGGTCGGTGTTAGTTTCTTGCTCAACCGTTATATCCACACCCCCAAAGGAAAGTACCAGTTCCATGCAC
Source organism: uncultured Candidatus Saccharibacteria bacterium (assembly GCA_964547235.1). Lineage (GTDB taxonomy): Bacteria > Patescibacteriota > Saccharimonadia > Saccharimonadales > AWTP1-31 > CAZHBD01. The sequence continues at coordinate 476 of CAZJME010000084.1, read as the reverse complement.
TACTCCTCAAAATACCGCTTATCAGAGGCGTCATAACCAAAGTGGCCATTGCTCGTTTTGCTCGAACCTTTGCCTCGCTGATGTCGGCTGGCGTAAGCGTGCTCGATGCACTCGAGGTAACTGGCGGAGCCATAGGTAATAAAGTGATCGAAGCCGAGCTAAAAGAAGCTGCCAAGGAAGTAAAGAATGGGAAACAGTTGTCCGAGCCTATAAGTAGGAGTGCATATTTCCCACCGATTGTCGGCCAAATGCTTGCCGTCGGCGAAGAAACTGGCAAAATTGACGAAATACTAGTCAAAGTGGCTGACTTCTACGAGGAAGAGGTTGCCGTTCTCATCGATAGCCTGGCTTCTGTAATCGAACCGCTCATGATTATCTTCTTGGGGCCGGCGGCCGCCCTGACGCCGGCGCGGTTCATGGCCCTATTCACAACCTTGGACCGAATAATCAATGCGACCGAAACCCTATTACCCTTT
>CAZJME010000083.1:0-3761 GCA_964547235.1 uncultured Candidatus Saccharibacteria bacterium | reverse complement strand
CTCAGAGCTTGCACCAGCAACTCGTTAGTTTTAGGCACCTTTAGTTTCTTAAAAGATTCCGACGAGTTAATAAACTGTTCCTTTGCCATGTGGAGTTTTTTTACTTCTGTCTTGGCCTGCCCTCCTTCGTCCTCAACATGCATAAACTCTGGCAATTGTCGGGCCAACGTACGAAATTCGAGTTTTTCCAGCACTTGTTGAATGTCACTTGGATTGCAAGCGCTCACATCGAGTTTTTCTAGATCTAACTTGAGCGGAGCATCGGTCCAAATGGCGGCCAGCTTTTTACTCAGGTAGGCTGAGTCTTTACCGGCTTCCAATTTCTTGCGAACACTTTCTTTAACCTCTCCCAGATGCTCATACACGCCATCAAGCGTATGGTACTGTTTGAGCAGATCAATCGCGCCTTTCTCGCCCACACCTGATACACCGGGAATATTATCGGAGCTATCACCTTTAAGAGCTTTAAGGTCTAGAAACTGTTTTGGCAGAAGGCCATATTTTTCGGTAAAACTCTCCGGGTGATAAAGCTCAATATTACTGAAGCCTTTTTTGAGTGCGTACACACTCACATGCAGATCGATAAGCTGCAACATATCAAGATCACTGGTGATGAGCATTGTTTCAATATCTTGCGCCGTCGCCTGCACAGCAAGGCTGCCCATGATGTCATCGGCCTCATAGTCGTCTAATTCATACAGTGGCCAGCCAAAGGCTTCGAGCAACTCATGCAACAGCGGTATTTGTTCATAAAAATCAGGTGGTGGTGGCTTTCGGCCTGCTTTATACTCCGGATATAATTTTAGTCGGCGACGTATATTAGTTTTTGGCTTGTCCCATGCCACACAAACATAGTCGGGATTCAACCTTTTTATAACCTCTAGAGCCATAACCGCAAAGCCATAAACGCCGCCGGTAGGTGTACCATCTTTAGTACTGAGGCCTGACATAGCATAGTAGCCGCGGTAAAAGACACTTTTACCGTCAATGATGACTAAACGCTTACGTTTCTTCGGTGAGGACGAAGTCTCTCCCATAGCTAACAGTATACGCTACTGCAGTAGATAGCAGGGTTACTTAGCTCGCAAATGAGTGCAACCGGTCATCTGCCGTATCGTTAGGCAAACGTTGTTGGGTTAAGCGCGTGATTTCATCGACGACCACTGCACCCGTTAGCTCTTTGACCGATTTTATGCGCTTTGTTTTGAGCATAGCAGCAATAAATGGTATTTTCTTGACCCTTTTCCGATCGCTTTTTACGGCGTCGACAATACAATTTGCTACGTTGGTAAGTTCTCCTTGGGTGGTATTGTATTTTGCATCTCGCTTAGCCATGAGCATGGTCATGGCGTCGATAGTAACTGTTGCTCGTTTGAGTTTATCTTCGCCTATTAAGACACCCATCTTTTCATCTGAAATACGTTGGAAATTAAAAGCTATGGCCGCCTTAGGATTAAGAGCAACTTGTGCAAATGCTGCCAGTAGATCCATAAGCGGTTCACCATCTTTCATCAAGGCCTGGAGGTGCTCACTGGCGATATCATGGTGATAGAAACGAAATGCCTTAGTTGCCACCGCATGTTCTTTAGCGGCGTATGCCGAAAGGTATGGATCGGCCTTTATCCCAGCAGCCGGGATGAGTCGAATTTTTGGATAATACACACCGCTAGCGGTTTCATTCTGTCGAAAATAATCCATACGTGCCTTGAATGTTTTTGGCGTTGGGATTACTCCTGGCGAGAAGCCAAGCGCCTCGAATACCTGACGTATTTCAACCGTGTTAAAGTAAGGGCCTTGTTGAGCATACGACAATTCGCCTCGGGCAAAATCAACGCCGCCTGTATTGTCTTCGTTACCGCTGCCCGAAGCCGGGGGTCGCTGGACCTCTGTCTGCGTGAAACTACCGGAACTCGAGATTACTTTTGCACGCACGTCGCCATGATGTATGCCGCCTTCTTCATCCACATATGCCGTAGAGACAAAGTACTCTCCGTTAGTTCTGTCTGGAAGTTGTCGCCCGCTAACTTCAGCGTACGTCCTGCCTGAGTGCCGCACATCATCTCGATCAAAATAGGATGGACCGTCGCTGAGCAGCCCTTCTCGGGCAGCAGGGTCGTTTGCAAGGAGTACATGCCCTTCCCTGGCCGCAATAACAGCAAATCGGTCCACTACTTTGTCGCCATTATAAAGTTCGAATCCAAGCTGAATTTTTTCTACTTCGTCACCCGTCTTGACCTCTGTATCAAGGCGATCAGATTTTGGAACTGTGTTCAGTTCATCAGTAAGCGCAAGTTCCCCAAGGGGTGCAGCTGTTTCTGGGCTAACAACCGGTGTCACTTCGGGCCGCAATAAACCCTCGGCGGGCATAGGAGCTTCTGGTTTTAGATGAAGTCTGTTGAACGGCATAGTTGTTAAAATACCTTAAGTAGATATTACCATAAAAGCACTATTTTTTCAAGTTTTTCCTCACTTCTCTGCTGTTTTTGTAAGCTAAAATGTAGTACTAAAACATACTTGGCGTACCGTATACTACTTATGTATGGATAAAATTGCGGAACAGAATGTCTACCTCGAACCTGTCGAAAAAGTGCTTAATCAGTTCAAGACATCATCGGAGGGCCTACTGGATGATGAAGCGAAAAGAAGGCTAACGGAGAATGGCTACAACCAACTAGAGGCGCTTCACAAACAATCTTGGTTCAGACGGTACGTCAGACAATATCGTGACCTAATGATCGTACTACTTCTTGCGAGTAGCGTGATATCGTTTGGACTCGGCGACCAGCGCACAGGGATAGTTCTGCTCTGCATCATCGCCTTTAACACCATCATTGGCTTCACGCAGGAATATAAGGCTGAGCGTATTATGGAAAGTCTGGTGAAGCTGGTGGTCCCTGAGGCTAAGGTTAAGCGAGGGGGCAAAGTTGATTTGGTGGCCTCGCACGAAATTGTCCCTGGAGACATTGTGTACATTGAAGAGGGTGACTCAGTTCCCGCAGATCTACGCATCATTGAAGAGTCTGAGCTTAGCACTAATGACTTCGCACTTACTGGCGAGAGCAATCCCTCGCGCAAATTTACCCATGTTATTAGCAAAGCCGTACCTATCGGTGATCGTCATAACCTGACTTTTATGGGAACTACCGTGGCAACCGGCCATGGGTATGGCATTGCGATAGCAACCGGCATGCGTACAGAGCTAGGAAGAATCGCCAGTCTCAGCCAGGATACAGTCCAATACCTTAGCCCTCTACAAAAAGAGATGAACAACATTGCTTCGGTAGTAACTAAAGGTACTGTTGTGCTGTGCGCTATCTTACTACCAATCGCAAACAAATTAGCTGGGCTCGATCTGCACGATGCGTTTTTGTTTGCTATCGGCATTGCAAGTTCCATTATCCCCCAGGGATTGCCAGCCGAAATTAATACCAGTCTAGCTCAAGCAGCCAACAAATTGGCCCGAGCCCGTGCGTTGGTCAAGAAACTTTCAGCAGTAGAGAGTTTAGGCGCCACTAGCATTGTTTGTACCGACAAGACTGGTACGCTAACCAAGAATCAAATGACTGTCGAGCAGATCCATATCGGCAGTAGCATCTACCGTGTGAGTGGTAGTGGCTACGAAGCCAATGGCAAGATTCTTAATGACACAGGGCGCGAATTATCAACTAAAGAATTATACAGTCTGAACTTATTTTTTGCAGCCGGAGTCTTTGCCAGCAATGCCCATGTTAATCCGCCCGATGCCGAACATGCCGTCTGGT